>JAZQLB010000380.1:0-17730 GCA_045542475.1 Lachnospiraceae bacterium
ATCTTGTCCCCCAATATTGTGATTCTTTTTTTTCAACATTTCTTTCTTTAACCATAATTAACTCCTCACATACTTACTTATTGAGTTAATTTTTGTCTGAAGATTATCCACAACAAATTCCTTTACATAGGAACCTGCCGGATTGTTGATAATATTCTGCGGAGTATCTATCTGTACAATATCGGCTTCCTTCATTACCATAATTCTATCCGACATTGAAAACGCCTCTTCCTGATCGTGAGTAATATATATCATTGTAGTTCCAAAATCCGCCTGAATATCCTTAAGCACCTTCCTAAGTGAAAGTCTTGTGGCCACATCCAAGGCTGACATAGGCTCATCAAACAGAATCACATCCGGATTCATTACAAGCGTTCTTGCAATTGCAACCCGCTGCTGCTGTCCACCCGACAATGCCGCCGGATATTTATGTATATGCTCTGTCAGGTCCATATGCTCAATCATTGCCATAACCTTTTCCCTGATTTTTGCTTTTGCTGCCGGATTCTTATTCTCTTTTCTTATTTTTAATGCATATTCAACATTCTGTAAAACCGTCATACTCTCAAAAAGAGCATAGTTCTGAAACACAATTCCCATTCCTCTTTTTGACGGTAAGAGATTGGTTATATCCATTCCGTCCTTTATAATGCTTCCTCCCGTAGGCTGCATCAGCCCGATTAACAGCTTCAGTGCTGTAGTTTTTCCACAGCCGGAGGGACCAAGAATTGATAAAAACTCTCCCTTTTTCACCTCGAAGCTTACTCTGTTAAGTGCACACTTCTCTCCATAATGTGCCTCTAAATCCTTAATAACTAACTTAACCTCTTCCATTTCCCAACCAATACATCCTTTGTCTACTAATATTTCCACATCTCAAGAATTCTTTCCTTCTCTTCAATGGTATCATTGCTCATATCACTATATATAATATTCTGCGGATAATTCTCTATAATAAAATCCTTATCTTTATAGATTTTTTCCGGGAAGAATTTTTCATTATTTTCATAGGTATATGTATTAATAAGAAAATCAAATACCTCGTTAACACATTCCCTATTTTCTTTCCCCTTGATTATTGCCTGTCCGTAAAAAGAATATGGAGACCCTTCTTCAAAGAAAACTATTTTTAATGGCATCCCCTCATTAATCTGCGTTACAGCCTGACCGGTCATTCCGAGGCCAATTGCCACTTCACCCTGAACAAGTGCATTAACCGGACCTGAACCTGATGATGTATACTGTAGAATATTCTCAGTCAACTTATCAAAATATTCAAATGCCGCCTCTTCACCCCACATATTTACTAAACTCTTTAAAAATATGTACCCGGTTCCTGAACTCTTAGGATTAGGCATTGAAATCAACCCCTTGTACTCCGGCTTTAACAAATCCTCATATGACTGCGGCTCAGCGAGCCCTCGCTCAGCCAGAACCTCTGTATTAAGAATAATTCCCGCACCGTTTTTATATTCCACAATAAAATTATCACTTATTACCGTGCTATCTTCGTATATGCTAAAATCATATCCTGATAAATCTGCCAACATATCAGCATTATCTAATTTGGTAAGATAACCGTATTCTACTGAATATGCTATATCACACTCTGTGCTGCCCCCCTCTGCCATAAGCTTGGCAGCCAGATTACCTGTAGACATATACTCTATGGTAAAATCATAATCCGGAAATTCTTCATTAAGCCTCTGAGTCAGATATTCTATACGATAATCTTCTGCTGTGGTGTATATAATAATACTTTCTTTATTCTTACCACATCCCGTTAGCATAAGCATACATAATGCCATTATCAATCCTAATTTAAATACCCTGCCCATATTAATCAATCCTTTCATATCCAACTCTCCATCCCGTTCATTTTTTATTAGCCATTCTGTTTTTTCGAACGCTTTTCATTATTTTCTCACAGCCAATATCGTTTGTCAATAAAAAGAATCTCTTTATTAAAAACTGATTATTATTCTTTTTTTGAACATTTTCTTTACAATACATCTAAATACATTTTATTGATTTACTAATATAATATCGGCATGTAGCTATTAGAAACTTAGGGGTTTTAATTCTTTTTTTTATATGGTATAATTCTTTGTTGTACTGAGTTAATAACAAATAATTAAAAATACATTCAGGGAGAAGAAATATGAACATAATTTTACTATCAGGCGGTTCAGGGCAGCGCCTCTGGCCACTTTCAAATACTGTTCGTTCAAAGCAGTTTATTCCTCTTTTGAAAAACGAAACCGGCGTGCATGAATCAATGGTTCAGCGAGTATACAGACAGATTACAACCGTTGAGCCTGACACCAATATAGTTATAGCTACCGGCAAACGCCAGGTAGGCACCATCAAGAACCAGCTCGGCAACAAGGTATCCATTTGTATCGAGCCTTGCAGAAGGGACACCTTTCCGGCTATTGCCCTTGCATCAGCTTATCTTGCCAGCGTTAAGAATGTATCACCTGATGAGCCTGTTGTAGTATGCCCGGTTGACCCATATGTTAATCTTGACTATTTTGAAGCGGTTAAGAAGCTTTCTGAGCTTGCTGCTACAGGAACCTCTAATCTTTCACTACTTGGTATTGCACCAACCTTCCCAAGCTCAGGCTTTGGTTATATTATGCCTGAATCAAAGGATACTGTCAGCCGTGTAAGCCGCTTTATTGAGAAGCCTAACGAGGTAGCTGCTGCCGAATATATTGAGCAGGGTGCATTATGGAATGGCGGTGTATTTGCATACAAGCTTTCTTATCTTCTTAATATTTCCAAGAAGATGTTGGGAAGTGCCGACTACCAGACCTTATATGATAATTATGAGACCTTAACAAAGATAAGCTTTGACTATGCTGTAGTTGAAAAGGAAAATAATATCCAGTGTCTTAGATTTGCCGGACAATGGCAGGATGTCGGAACCTGGAGTGCCTTTACTGATGTGATGGATGAGCAGGCAATCGGCAATGTGCAGATGTCACAATGTTCCAACACCAATGTAATCAATCAGCTTGATATGCCGGTTATCTGCGTTGGCTGTAAGGATTTAGTTGTATCTGTAGGCTGTGACGGTGTCCTTGTATCTGATAAGGAGCTTAGCAGTACAATCAAACCTCTTGTAGATAAATTAGACCCAACTGCCCGTTTTGAGGAAAAATCATGGGGAAGCTTTACACTGCTTGATATTCAGCCAGAATCCCTGACCATTAAGATTATTCTTCAACCGGGACATGAGCTTAACTATCATAGCCACGAGCACCGCGATGAGGTATGGACAGTTCTTTCAGGAAGCGGTTATTGTATAGTGGATGAAGTTAAGAAGGATGTAAAAGCAGGAGACGTTATTATTCTCCCTCAGGGCTGCAAGCATACCATCCACGCAACCACAGAGCTTCAGGTAATCGAAGTGCAGACAGGTGCAATACTGGAAGCTGATGATAAGATAAGATATTAAGGAGATTTACTTTGACACCTATATTATATATTGTTATTCCTTGTTATAACGAGGAAAAGGTACTTCCTATAACAAGCTCATTATTCCTTGATAAACTTAACAGCCTTATCCGGGAAGGAATGATACATAGCGATAGCAGAATATTGTTTGTAAACGATGGCTCTAAGGACGCTACCTGGAATATAATAAACAGTCTTTGCGAAAGCAATCCTGCCTTTTGCGGTCTATCACTTTCACGCAATTTCGGTCATCAGAATGCCTTGCTTGCCGGACTTTTTAAGGCAAAGGATGCTGCTGATATAACAATAAGCATTGACTGCGACGGACAGGATGATATTAACGCAATGGATGCTATGATTACTGCATACCAAAACGGAGCTGATGTAGTATATGGTGTACGAAATAACAGAAAAAAGGATTCCTTCTTTAAACGTAATTCCGCCCTTGCTTTTTATAAGCTAATGAAGCTTCTAGGCTCCAATGTGGTATACAACCATGCGGATTACAGACTATTAAGCAAAAGAGTTATTAACGCCCTTACTGAATTTAAAGAAGTTAACCTATTCTTAAGGGGAATGATTCCATTGGTAGGCTTTAACAGCACCAGTGTATACTACGAGCGGCATGAACGTCTTGCCGGTAAAAGCCACTACCCATTAAGTAAAATGCTTGCCTTTGCATTAGACGGAATTACCAGCTTAAGCGTTCGCCCAATACGAATAATTACCTTAATCGGAAGCCTCGTATCAATTCTCGGTATCGCAGGAATTATATGGGCAATAACCATGGTTATTCTTGGTCAGACCGTTGCAGGCTGGGCAAGTATGATATGTATAATCTGCTTTATCGGTGGAATACAGCTACTTAGTCTGGGTGTAATTGGTGAATATGTGGGAAAAATATATTTGGAAAGCAAGGAACGTCCTAGATATATTATTGATGAAGAGAATAATTTACCTTAATAATGAAGCCGATAGGAACGCAAGAATATTCCTATCGGCTTCATTATTTCATTGCTTTATCCTTCTACGGCAATTAGTGCCTTAGCAGAATTATACTCCTCTACTGAAATCTCAAGTGCCTCACAGGCTCCCATCAATGTAATGCTATTCTTCCTCATATAATTATCAATAAATCTTACTATAGCCATAGCTTCGCCCTGCGCCATTCCCTTGCTAAGACCGCGTGCTTCTCCTCTAGCCTCTCTATAATCCAATACTTTACACATTCTGATTCCCTCCTTCCTCTCTGTCTCACTAAGCTCCATGCTTATTTCCTGATATCTGTTATCTCCTGTCAGTACTGACATAAGCTTCAGAAATTCATCCACATGCTTAATCACAACATTGTCAGGTCTATAGTTGGGATTATTTCTGGAATTAATAAAATAATCTACAACTAATCTAAAATCACTTCGAAACTGCTTAACAATATCAGGATTAAGTCTTGATATGTCAAATACATTAATCCTATAATCTGATATGTACTTCTTCAATTCATTAGTAATCTCATCCTCCGGAAGCCTTGGATTAAAGCACTCTACCAGATTAGTTGGTGCCCTCCATTCTTCCTCGCCAAAATACAAAACAAGCGTTATCACCGGATATCTAACAGCAGACTTAACCAGCCTCGCTGTTCCATTAACCGACCTTGACTCCCTTCTAAGCAGCTGTGACCTATATGAACTACCATCATACGACATAATTCGGAATGGTGCATCCTTATCCTGTCCTGTCTGTAATTCCCCTGCCAAACAAGCCTTAAACCTTACGCCTTCCCATACCTTGCTTACATCCCGTTCTTGTTCATGTAACATGCCATCATCCGCCTTATACTGACTCTCGTTACGCAATTCAGTCAATGTGTCTGGTGTAATAATCTGTTTTCCACCAAATATCAGTCCGTTAAAAACATCAGCAAACACATCATCCAGTGCCATAAAACTTCTCTCAGCTATATCCTTCCTGCCCATACATATTCTCCTCTCTTGTTAGCAGGAGTCTATGCAATGAAATCTCCTGCTGCCTTCATTTCGTGAAATTCAGCATAGATTTCTTAAATAGATAAACTGCAATCGCAGGTTAAATGAATGTAATAGAATGTTAATTATTTGTAGAAATTATGCTTACTATATCATATTAACATAATCCATAGAATTATGCAAGTATTTATATATGCACATCAAACACAAAAAAACGCAAGCCAGCATTAATCCGACTTGCGCTACTGCATTTTTATTTCAAAAATAATCTTTTAATTTTAATTTTCTTAATAATTCTTGCAACAATTTCTTTTAATATTAATGATACTATTATTATTGATACATAATAGATAATTATTTGTTGTTTTATCGGTAACGATGTTAAAAATACTTTCACAAATGCCCCACAAGTCCAATGTACTATGTATATAACTGCACTTATTTCACCTAAATAGGTTATTACATTACTTGATATTCTGCCAGTATATGTCTGCTTAGATACCATTAACATTATTGCTATTGCAAAATATAAAACTACCATAATTTATCTTCCAATAATTACTTTTAATTTAGTATGAGATATTAGATAGCTGATTCCGCCTAATATTATCAAGGTTATAATTAAAATAATAAGCCTATATAAAATATGCTGCAATTCCACCTTGTCAATATATTTGTTCATACATTGATATACGTTCTTAATTACAATTTGATTAAAAGCAACATAAACTACAGAATTACAGCCTATACTTACAAGCCATCTAGCCACTAATGACCTTTTAATAATACTATAAATGAGCCTTGATAGATTCATTCCCACAACAAAGAAAAGTATTGCATTAATCCAAAATAATGGAATTATTGCATAAATTTGTGTTCTTAAGTTTATGTATCCGTTAAAAAATATCAACCATGTGTTAATTCCACCTAATAATATACTCTGAATCCACGAAAGGTTGAGCAGCTTCTCACCAATATCTAGTTTGCCTATCAAAGCCCCACTATAGTACAACCCTACTCCAACCATGCTGGCACTTAGAGCCCATGGTAACGTAAATGGTATTAAAGCCTTGGAGAAATTTCCCATAAGTGAAATTCCAATAATCAGAATAAGCTTTAACCAAGTTAATGAAGTATACTTCTCTATTACAAAGAATATAATTTCCGTCCAGAATAATGCCGTTAAGAACCATAATGCTCCACCAACCGGAACTCCTGTTGTATTCACTGTAAAGAAATGGATTAAAGGATCCCAGCTAAAATCATTAATCGCATAATAATATACATATTGAACAAGCCCTAATACTATATAGGGCAGCAATAAGGATTTTGCCTTTCTTTTCAAAAAGGCTTTAAAGCCAAGCTCCTTTGATGACTTCTTAGAAAATAAATACCCCGATATAATAAAGAACATTGGCATATGAAAAGCATGAATATAATGGTCAAATCCAACATCTACCGGTGCAATATGCCCCATTACCATACATATAATGCCGAAACATCTAAATAAATCTAAATATTCTATTCTTTTTTTCATGAACGATTTCACTTTCTCCTGCTTATCTTTTTGTATGAAGTTTTATCAAATACATATTTATCGCAGGCATACTTTGGAAATCCGGCTTTAATTCTGTTTTCCAGTTCCTCAACACAGCGCTCCGGCTCGGTGATATCCAATCCCTTCATAATATCCGGACCATATTCCCACCACTTAAGCTCAAGAAGCTTATCAATAACCTCATCAGAAAAACGCTTTTTTATTACTCTAGCAGGAACACCGCCTACAACTGTATATGGTGGAACATCCTTAGTAACTACACTTCCTGCAGCAATAATTGCGCCATCACCAATTGTAACACCTAATAGAATCTGAACTCCTGTAGCAATCCAAACATCATTACCAATAGACACTGTATCCTTATGCTTATACTCAAGCCTTCTATGCTTTCTTCTTGTAGCGGTTCTTTCTTCAGCAGATATGCTATGATAATCGTCTGCCCAATCACATCTTGGCTCATCAAAAAGCATATGGGAGCTTATACTGTTTACGGCTCTATTGGCAAGTCCGATTGTTACATCTCTGTTAATCATACAGAAACGACCAATTTCTTTAGCTTTATTAATTAATGTATTTCCTGAAAAATAGCTGAAAGCTCCTACTTTTTCTGCATTTAAAGTCAATCCTTTGTTAAGACACACAGGAACCTCAATTTCAACACTTTCAATTTTGTTTGAAATCTGATTTTCACCGGTTAATTTAATTCCACAATTTTTATTCGCAAATTCTTCGCATTTAAGATTAATTACCATCTTTTCAATCTCCTTGTGATTTGCTGTTTAATATAGTAATCCAATCGGAAGGCCATATTTTAAGGTTTCTGCCTTCAACATCAATATCCTTTTCTTCCAGCATTTTAATCTGTGTTTTCCATGATGGCTGTCCTGTAGTGGTAAGATAGCTGTTTTTTGCGCACTGAAAATCCATACATGAAAAGAATAAGAAAACTACCATAATCAAATTCATTGATATTTTAAGATACTTATTTTTTAGCTTTTCTATAAAAATATCTGTACAATTAACTAATAGCATTAATAAAACCATACCCGAAACAACCGCATAACGACCTCCCGGTTGACTCAAGGCTGTAACAGCGGTAAAAATCATGAAATATATTAATACTGATAGTAATGCAAGCATACACATTTTCTTCTCTGCAATTATTATTGCTGCAATAATCAACAGTAATATAATAATTGTAGTCAGTATAATTGCAAACTCCGCTCTTGCAAACCTTTTGGTATTATCATAGCCAAATAACGGACGTATTACCTGATGCAAAAGCAAATTAATAATACGTTCACCATCAAAGGATAAATCAAAGGTTCTTCTACCACCCATTTGTCCGGTCATCTTCATTACAATTACTACTATACCCTGAATCAAAACAGATATACCGGTAATTATTACAGCCGGAAGCTCCTCCTTTTTTCTGCCTGTTATAAAATATCTGACAATAAAGAAGGGAACTAAAATAACGCAATAAGCACCTGACAGGCAGCCCAGCCCAAGAAAAATCATACTGGTTATTCTAAGAGCCTTGCTTGTCTGTGACCAATCCGCAAATAAAATGCATATACCGATTATTCCGAAGAAAACCTGACTGTTAACGGTATTTAACCATACCTCACTGATAACGCAGGCTCCCACCACACTAAAAAGACTAGTCCATATCCTGCTTCTGTTGGTTTTAAATAAATATGATGGAAGGAATAAAATCGCTCCAACAGTAAGTAATTGTATACCAAATGCAAGATATGTAGTAACATAGGGTGCCATCCATAATGGAAAGATTGCGGCTATAAGGGTTGCTAAATTAACAAATAAATAATAGTATCCACAATTAGGATAAACATAGAAAAGCATTCCGAACCCACGCTCATAAGCCTCTGCAAAATAATAGGTTCCTTCCTCTGCCCAGAATCTGGCATCCACAAAAAGCTGTGGAGACCGAATAAAAATAAGTAATGCACACATTAAGAATACTAATTTTAATTCCTTCTGTCCTTCCTTCTCCATGTGTATCCTCCTATTCACATCCAAATCTGTACTAATTATCAGCCAGTAGCTGCTCTGCTAACTGCATTGCTCTCTCAACAGTAACATCCGAATTGTAATGCTGATGCTCTCCCCAGCGACCTAAACCATATACTGATTTCGCCTTGGCACTTGTCAATATGACATTCATATCTTCATTCTTGCCAATTGTATTTAACGGATACGCATAATCATTTAAGTAGCTGAAATGCTCGTCTGTAACAGGTAACATTCTCTCTTTTCTTGTCTCTGTCCAATAACCTTTGCTATTAGGACAGAAATTATGTCTAACCAAAATTCTATGATATGATATTTCTTCATCCGGATAATATATCCATTGTGCAGTAGTATCCAGATTCTCTGCAAAATATCTTGTTTCAACTGCGCTGGATTTAAGTCCTGCAATTAATTCTTTTACACTGTCTTCAAAGCCTACAAGCTCATCAATACTATTCCATGGAATGGTTGTTATTATCTTTTCCGCACAGAATTCATCACCTGATGATGTTCTCACTATTTTTTTCTCTGCATCCAACATGACAACCTTAGAATTATAAAGCATCTTATCCTTAATTGCTTCTGCCATTCTAAGCCACAACTCACCATATCCATATTTCTTAGGATAATAAAACTGTGCATGTCCCGGCTGTGTACCATATGGCTTATGCTCTATACAAGAAAGAAGTGTCTCTCTGAAGCTTACATTAGGCAGCTTCTCAAGCCAGTATGTACCAAGCTCATCCAGCTCGTCTGCAAACATCTTTTTATTGTATGGAAGCATATAATCATTAGCAATCTTATCGCCTAATTTCCAATATATCCACTCTACGAATTTTTCAGGCATCTCTTTTCCAAGGTTACTTCCTGCTCTGGAAATTGACTCAAGATATGCAACCTGCTCTTCACTATCCATCTCCCATATGTTTGCCTCTAATGGATGATGTACCATGGAATTCTTTAATGAAATCTGTGAATCTCTGTCGTATCTGTCCCACTCTTCCTCTGGCATGAATGAAAATAGGAACTCATTAACCTTTTCTCTTCTTACATCAAGAAAATGACCTCCACCAATATCGAAAGGTGCCCCATCAACCATTGTAGAACGGCAAAGTCCGCCTGCCTCGGCTTCCCTCTCTAACACAATAAAAGAGTCCTCGTTATTTCTTTTTAACATATTAGCAAATGTTAAGCCTGCAGGTCCTGCACCCAATATAAGATATTTTACCTTCTGCATTTCATTTTGCCGCCTTTCGTACAACTACACTTTCGTGCTTCTTTAACTTAAATAATATACTTAATGCCTCTTTTACTGATTTAAACTTCAAGCTGGAAGAGCCACCAATGTAATGTATAGGAACCTCAATGCTCTTATATTTTCTACAGTAATATCTCATCTCGGTCTGATACATATGTCCCTTAGATAAGAATTTATCAAGATTCATATTAGCTAATACCTTACTGCTAAAAGCCTCAAATCCGCTTGTCATATCCTTTAGCTTTGTACCCAATACAAGATTAGAAAGAATTGTACCGCCAGAGCTTAAAATTCTACGATATAATGGGTGATTACTGATATCTCCACCCTTTACAAATCTTGAACCGAATACACAATCATAGCCTTCCTCAAGTTTTTCAATAAACTGTGGAATTTCAGCAGGACTATGGCTTCCGCCTCCATCCATTTCAATAATCTGCTCTGCTCCATCTTCCAATGCAACTCTAAAGCCCTCCAGATAGCAGGTAACAACACCTCTTGATTCCTTATAGAATATGCACTTAACCCTATCCGTCTTCTTCTCCATATCACGAATAATCTGCTCTGTATTATCCTTTGAATAACTGTCTATAACAGGATAAATATAGAGATTGTCATATCCTAAATTCAAAATATCGTCTAATACCTTCTGCATTGTATCGCCTTCATTGGCTACTGGCATAACTATTATTGTTTTCTTCATGTTGTCCTCTTTTCTGTATATCTTAATAATTCTGTGAAAGATGTACTATAATTAATTCATCAGTTTCTATAACCGAGCCCTCTGCTGGCCATACAGGTAGTTCTTTAGCAATTGCCTCTGCTTCAATTATCTGTTCAGCATCAGGTGCCTTGAAATTAAAGCCTAAATACCGGAAGTAGTATAGCTTATAATCATTTTTCCTAAGGAATATTGAACGTCCTGCCATACCAACTTCTATTATCATTGGTGAAGAGTGTCTATATTTTCCAACGACAACCACAGGCTTCTTTACATTTTTGGTTCCTGCAACCTCACATATATCCGAAGCTAACTCATAACCCAATTCCATATCAAGCTCTGCCATTAAACGCTGACCATAATGTATTCTGCTATCCAAATCCACCTGTCTTAATATAAAGAAAAACGCAAGACACACTAATATCTCATACAAATATTTTTTATTAAGAGTTGAAATTACATGGAACCACATAAAGCCTGCCATAAGTAAAACTGCTGTATGTGTTGCATAATGTGTCATACCACCAAGTGCAATCGATACTGCATATGCTGCCGGAAATACTAATAAAGCTACCAGAATATATAATACCTTCTGTGCTATCTGCTTAAAATTAATTATAAAATTCAGTATTACACTTAAATAGAAAATATTAACCGTCCATGATAAATATGCTGCACCTACAGTCTTTTCCTTATCATAAATGGCTCCAATCGAAGTAACTAATGCATTAATGAGGTCTCCAAATGAATCTGTTCCCCATTTTATAAATGCATCTGTATATCCGTTCAATCCGATTATATGGGATATTATTTCATAAATAATAAATGCAATAACAAAAACAGCCACGTACCTTAATATTTTCAGACCAATATCTTTCACCTTTAAATCATTTCTTGCATAGGTACAAGTGAAAATACATATAACTGAGCCCAAAATAATATCACTTGCATGTGCCTGATACGTGGATAATGCATGTGCCTCCAAAAGTACTGCGATGCCAAGATATAACAGACCTTTCTTTCGCTCTTCTTCAAATGAAAGAATAATAAATCTAATTGCAAATGCTGCGGCAAGAATTGCCAGCATTGATGAGGCATTTAAGAAGGTATAACACATTACCGATGCCGATGCATACGGTACTGTCATATATATTCCACAAAAAATACACTTTGCTACGGTTGACAATTTCTTCTCTTTATAAAGCAGTTCAAGATTAGAACACCATACAATTGCACTCACTGCCAGAAATAAAACTGCCAGCATGTCACCATATCCAGGAGTTAATGTCATTCCCTCCATAAATATCAATCTGAACAACCATTGTCCATATCGTCCAAGTGGCAATTCGAACTTAGAAGTGTAATTTGTGCCTAATACAACATCTCTTTCCTCGTCACCTGTTAATGCATAGTTAAACATCATATAACCATACGCAAATACAGCTATTGCCGTAATAAAAATAATAAGATATTTTTCACGGCTTAAGTACTTCTTTAATCGCTCCTTCATAGCAATCCTCCTACATCTTCCCCCTTATTGTTCTATCCTTTTTCCCCACAAGAACCGGACAAAAACGTTCTATGATTACTCCTAATAACAGACCTACTGCCATCGCAAAAACTGATAAACATACCACATTTAATGTCTTTGGCAAATTCGTAAATCCAAATTCTGTCCACATTGCAATAAATATAGGATGTGTTAAATATATTATCATAGTATTTTTTCCTATATGCCGTAAAACAAAATTATCAACTACATACCCAATACTTATCCACAAAGTACATTGTGATAATGCCACCAGCATAAACCTTATGTAATTGCCATAATTGGCTATTCCATATATTACAATGGTATTCTTCTTATATTCAGGTGCCAGCCAAAAGCCTATAACTATTAATATGCATACACATAGGTATCTCCACTTTTTGATACGCTCTGCTGTTGTAAAAAAGTCGAATAATTTGCGTAGCCCCCCCAAATATCATAAACGATACTCCGCATAAGGCAGAATTAATGCCAAACCACAAACCATTTTCGGGTACATTACCATAACAAAATACCTTACCCAGAACAGCAAATACCAACCATGCAATACAAATTAATACATTCTTATGTTTGAAACCTACAATATACTTCATTATCCCCCTGTATATCACCACTGCAATAAAAAACGCCGGTAGATACCACAATATGCCCTGTGATATAGGTCTTAGGCTGTTTGATGTTCCCCATAATATTCTTAAATATGAATCAACACAAAATTTCCTCAGATAAATAAATGCCCAAATAAAATATGGTACAATATATGCTTTTATCTTATCCTGTAGCCTTCCGCAATTTTCTAAATGCTCATCGTCCATTGCAAATCCATATATCATAAAGAATAACGGCATGTGAAATGCCATTATATAATTTCCTATTACCGGAATCCCTGCATGCTGTAAAACAACAAACAATATAGCAATCGCTTTTACACTATCTATATATCCTATTCGCCTCTTCATATTCAGCCTCCTAGAATTGCTTATTTAATACACTTAGCTCACTCCATGCAGCCGGTAATACACAATACCTTCTGGCTGTTGCTATAGCCTGCTCCTGCATTGCCTTAATCTTGCCATCTTCATTTATTATCTGTGCAACTGCAGCAACTACCTCGTCATCCTTAGTTGTATCTGCCACAATTGAATTCACATTATTAATTGCATATTCATCAGTACCTCCGTCCATAGGTAAAACAGGAATACAGCCATAACACATTCCTTCAAGACCTGTTCTTCCAAATGCCTGATAATATGACATATCAACAAAAATATCTGCCCTTGCTAATAAATCAGCAACTTCACCCTTTTTAAGAACACCTAAGTTCTTATATTCAAAATTGCATATATCCTTAAATACGGTAAGCTCATCATCTGAACAGCCAAACAATACAATCTCAACCTTATCCGCAAACTGCTCCTTAAGCATTCTGAGAACATTTAATGTGCCCTGTGGATTACGTCTTGGTGTTCTTGGACGAACCATAGCTGCAATTGTATATTTTTCGCCGCTCTTCTTCTCCTTAATTACATAAGGATTATATAATCTGGTATCAATACTTGGTGTTACTTTATTAACCTTCACATTATGATTGTCTCCGACAGTATTTACCAGCCAATCAGTCTTTGCAAATAAGCAGTTTCCTGAAATCAAGGTATATGAATCATATGCCTCCTTGTACATAATATCTTCTTTTTCGAAAAAGAGTGTCTCATAATCCTGTATGTAATATGCAGGCTTAATTCTAGGATTCATCTTCATTACATCCCTGATTACAGCAACTGATGTAAAGATAGTTGCAATCAGAACATCAAAATCCTTTGTCTTTTCATATAAATCTTCTGTTGAACCCTTTTTATAATAATAGGTATATTTCTTAAGCTCCGGATAGTTATTTGAGAAATCATTCATGTAATTTGATGTATTAACTACATATGCATCAAAGCCCAGCTTTCTCATGCCAATAACCTCCTGACATACAGAATTGGCACCACCATTGCCGCCTCGGGTCAGAAGAACAAAGCCTATCTTTTTACCCTTTATCTTTCCAATGGTATTAATTGTTTTATTAACATAGGTATTATAGTTATTTCGGATATTCATTAATACTTCATTCTTCTCAAATTCTCTTCCGATAGAAGTATACATCTCTCCGTATTGCTGTGTAAGATATGGCGCGGCACCTTTACTTAATGCCTTTTTATTACTTGTTCCAAAGCTCTTTGATTTCTCATGGAATATGTAAGTATCATCAGCAACTCTAAGCTCATAGCCTGCCTGTCTTGCTCTTAAGCAATAATCAACCTCTTCTCCATAGCCAATCGGGAACTGCTCCTCATCCAATATTCCAATCTTGTCCATCAGTTCTCTGCTTATCATGGTACAGAAGCCGTTAAGCACCGGAACAATAGGGTATTCCTTGCTTGAATTAATTTCGAGAGTATAATTCATTAATTCAACATTAAAACCATCCGGTAAGGTATTTTTCACCCAATTACCGGTTTCAAAATCGTGTAAATGTGGAACATTCTGATATGTTGCTGAATTAGATAACGGACCTACAATACCTGTTTTAGGGTATCGTAAAAATACCTCCATCATTTTTTCAATCCACTTACTGGTTACAATTGTGTCACTGTTAAGCAATACCACATAATCAGACTTAGCTCTTCTTAAACCATCGTTAGCTGATTTTGTATATCCCCATGACTGTTCATGACGTACCAGCTGACAACCGGTCAAGCCTGCATAATATTCCAGATATTCCTTAGTTGGAGCCTCGCTGCCATCATCAATAAGAATAATCTCATATGGGAACGAACGGCAATTCCATAATGAAGTAAGTAATTCCTTAACATCATCTAATGCATTATATACACATACTACTACCGTAACAGTATTACATTTTACATTCTCATTAGGCTTTACGATACTTTCCTTATCAATATCGTAAATACACATTTCAAGCCCTTCATCCTGACTCACTTCCAAGGTAATTGCCTTACTGCTGGTAAGTCTCTCTTTGATAATTCTAAAAATAGCTTTAACAAATGCTTTGATGCTCTGATTTTCTCTCCAAACAGAATATAGATTGCGTAAAAATCTATTTTTAATTGCAATATCTCTTATTATCTTTTTAATATTTTTTAACTTGAATTTTTTTCTCTTTGGAAGCTTTTGTTGAATAAGATTATATTTTCCCGGAATGTCGTTTGTACATATTGCTCCGTTATATTCCTTCTTGATTAATATACATACGCTCTTATCCTCAACAGGACGGTATATTGCATACTTTTTAAGTGCACCCTGATATTTATGCATTATATCACCTAGCACGCTCCACTTTTTTACAATAACTGCTACCCTTGGAGAGATGTCGCCACTTACAACCGCCTCTAAAAATGTGGTTATTATTTCCCCTCCTGAACGATTTAATAAAAGATATTCTTCGGCTTTATTCTGCTGCAAAGCAGCCATATCCTCTCTATTTAACAGGACTCTGTTAATGCCCGAATTGGTATTGTTTTCATTTTCCTGACCTTCAATACATACACAATTCTTAATCTTTAAAGCCTTCTCTATTTCTGACACCATACTAATTATTTCATTTTGTTCCATTTTTCTTCTCCATATCCATCTTTATTTCTTCGTTGTATAATTCAAATCCTTTATCAATATCTCCAAAGTGTACTGCACCACCATTTCTCATATATAAAACCTTGTTGCAAAATTCCCTAATTAACTGCTCTGAATGTGATGAAAATAAAATAGATTTTCCGCTTCTAAACAACTCTTTAATTTTTTCCTTTGACTTTACCTGAAAAGCTCTGTCTCCTACGGCAAAAACTTCATCTATAATCAAAATATCCGGATTTGAGAATACCGCCAAAGCAAATCCGAGTCTTGCTGCCATTCCTGATGAATACATTCTTAGTGGTAAATCAAAGTATTCGTTCAATTCAACAAATTCACATATAGGTTCGATTATATTATCTATTTCTGTTTTTGTCATACCAAGCAGCATTCCCTTGTAGTAAATATTCTCTCTGCCCGTATAATCAGGATTAAATCCGGCTGACAGGTTAATTAATGCACCAACAGTTCCATTAACCTCCACCGTTCCGCTTGTTGGATATGTTATTCCGGAAACAATCTGCATCAATGTGGATTTACCTGAGCCGTTCTTTCCGATAATACCAATAACGTCACCCTTTTCAACAGTAACTGTCAGATTCTTTATTGCCTTCTTTTCGCTACTGTACCCTTTACCGGTAAATATCCACTTTAATATCTTGTAATCCTTCTTAAACAAAAAATATTTTTTATTAAGGTTTTCTATTTTAATAGCATATTTGCAATCTTCCATAAACACCTCACAGTAGGTCTGAATAGACCTTGCTTAATTTATACTGTGTGTAAGAGCCTATAAGCATTAACACTCCCACACATATCCAAAAGTATATTGTATAGGTTAAATCAAAGCATGTGCTGCTTGCAAACGAATTTCTAAAACCATCCACAATATATACCATTGGATTAATACACAGAATTGTTCTAATTGCTGAATTAGATATGTTTTCAAATGACCATATTACAGGTAATGTATATATCATAACTCTTATAACAGCCAGATATAGCTGTCTGAAATCCTCCGACACCGCTATAAATGCAGATACTATGGAATTAACAGCCACCATAAGAACAACCATTGCAAATATATAATATATAACACCAAAAATATTAATATTGGTATATCCCTGAATTACGAGGGTTATTATAAATGCAATTGCAATATTGAATATCTTTTGGATAAAAATACTCATAACCTCAACTGTAGGTAATATTGTTGTTGGGAAAATCATACTTTTTACAATGCTTTTATTTGTCTTAACAACCATACTTCCCTTGTTTAATACATCATTAATGAACAGCCATGGCACCAGGCCTAATACAACATAAAGTGTTGCACTCATTCCATTAACCTGTCCATTGCCTGCAACACCAATTCTAAACAAAGTATATACAATAAAATATATTATATCTCTGATATATAACCACAAAATACCAAGACTTGACCTTGCAGTCTGCTTTTTTGCATCGGCTTTTGCCATGTTAATAATCAGAGACCTGTTATTCCAATGTTTATCTATATTAAATTTTAATGCACTA
>JAZQLB010000381.1:0-3429 GCA_045542475.1 Lachnospiraceae bacterium
GTAGATGTCCTTGAATATACCCAGTCACCAAGCTTAGATGCAACTGTAAGTGCCTGCTCGTTACCTGTAAGCTCATAGGCATCAATAAGCCCTGCCATAACCTTATGCATTGTGTACCAAGGTACCCATGTACCTGCGGTATTGCCCTTTTCAATCTGGAGATAATGGCTCTCAGGAATTGCTGCAAGATATCCTGTATCTGCATTCTGACACTGTGCAAGCACCTCTACCACATGATTAGCAATGGCTAAAAGCTCCTCATCCCCGGACATGGCATATGCCTGTGATACAGCACTTAGGAAATGACCAAGTGTATGACCCTTAATGGCTGAATTCTCCCAGCCTGCATATAGACTTACATTACTTTCAATTCCTGCTATATCACAGAAGCCTCTAAGCAATCTGTCTGCATCAAGCGACTTAAGATAGTCCACCTCTAATGAAAATGCATTTAACTCATAAGCATCCATAAGCTCAACAGTATCCATTGAAAAATCTTCTAAATCGGTAAATGAAGGCATTGCCTCCACGCAAATTTCAAAAGACTTGGTTTTAGAGTAGTCTGCATAGGTAATATTTGCTGTCAGGGTAACATATTCATCACTCGTTCCTGCCTCCGGTCTTGTAACTACACCGTCTGCACTAAGCACTGCCTCATTAGAGGATTTCCATACAATAGTACTTCCTGATGCTCCCTGAGCAGGGAGCATAATATCACTCTTAACTGATGTAATTGACATGGCAAGGCTGTTATAATCATTCTCTACCACCTGTTTGCCGTCAAATTCTGCACCATATTTAGTATACAGCTCCACAATATCTGCTGCCTCAAGTACCACATTATGAATTTCAAGCTCATCCATTGTCATCTTAGTAAAGCCACCGTTATATTTAGGCGAGTTAAAGCCAATATACTTATTACTGCTCTCATCTGCATTAATTTCTGACTGTGCATTAATGTACTGAACAGCCTGTGCTATACCATTTCTATAGATTGCTGCTGTATGTGTCTCAGAATCGTAGGTTACAGCGATATGCACCCACTCTCCTGCAGGAAAAAATTCCTCTCTGCTGCTTGACACAAATATCTCCATTGGCTGTCCTGCTGACTTACCAACCGAAAGCTTAAGAGGAGTATTGTTATCAAGACATGAAAGATACCAGCCCTCGCCCTGATAATTACCGCTTGGCTTAAACCATGTAATCATATGCTCGCCGGTAAGACCACCGTCACTCTTAACCCATGCTGCAAAGGTAAGCTGCGCCGGCTGGAGCTCACCTGAGTTTCCCATATCAATATAGGTTGCACCATCAAAATAAAGCGCCTGACCATTAACACCCTCTACATATATTCCCTCTTTGTTAAGAGTTCCATTATTGCCAAGTGCCGAGCTGTCGTTTACGTTGCCCTCAAAGGATAATCCCAGCACTAAAGAAGCTGCACTTGTTTGTGTACCTCCTGCAGCTTCCTCCTGCGACTGCTTTTCGTCTTGTGACTGTGACTCTGTCTGTCCCACATTATTCTCTACTTCCTGACTCCCTGTAGTTGGAGTCGCTACGCCAGAAACAGCCTCATTGCCTGTATCCTTTGAGCAGGCACCCAATCCCATACTCATAGTAACCAGTAATACAGCCGCCATTCCCTTTAATAAACTTCGTTTTCTCATCTTTTTTCTCCTTCTCTTTTTACAGACCCTTTCGTCTGTTAGACATTACTGGTCTGATGTAACCCGAATTCGTATATTAAGCATAACTTTTTTATGGCATAAAAGTAAATTCCCTAACTTTTGAATAAGTGTGAAAAGTTCACTTGTATTTTTTTCTTTACGACAAGGGATTTTTATATTATTATCGAAGTAAGTGAAACTCTTAGATGTATGAGTAATACCAAGCTTACAAAGAATTGTGGCGTAACAATATTAACTGTTTGTATGACAACTGCAAAAGCAAATGAGTATTCCTTGGGATTCCGCCTCATAAACCAATAGTATTTAGCTCCAAAATATGTTACATAAGGTGTGATTTCGTTATATGAAACTATTTAAATTCAACTCTGCAACTCCATTTCAATACAATTTTGCCGGAAAATTCACAGCACCTAATAGTGAATGGATGCACTTAACAAGGCAGCTTTTTGACTTCGAACTGTTTGTAGTGACGGACGGAGTTCTGTATATTGCAGAAAATGACACAGAATATGCCATTCCTAAGGGGCATTACCTTCTTATGCCTCCGACCCAGAAGCAGCACGGATACAAGTCCAGCGACTGTTCCTTTTATTGGATGCATTTTTATCCCTCAACACCTTATGATACCTCTGAACTGAACACTGACAATGTGGAGCATGATTCCATATCCATTACCATTCCAAATTTCGGCGAACTGCAATCCATAGAGCGAATGGTAGTGCTTATGAAACAACTGTCTGATTCGGAGCACAGATATGGTATGTGCTGCCTCAATAATTTTAACACCTCGGTTATATTATCCGAGCTAAGTGCCCAGAGCTTTATCTACCGTAAGTATAATAATTCCGATAACAGCTCACAGCTATATAATGATATTGTGGATTATATTACCCTGAACATATGCAGTAATCTTAAGGTTACTGATATTGCGGATTATTTTGGATATAATGAGAAATACCTGACTACATATTTTAGAAAATGGTCTAAGGTGTCCATTAAGCAGTTTATTATGCAGACCAAGATGGACCATGCCAAGGCAGAGCTTAGCGAAACTAACCATTCCATTTCTCAGATTGGGTATAATATCGGATATTGCGACCCTCATAATTTTACAAACGCATTTAAAAAAGTCACCGGGCTTACACCTAGTGACTTTAGGGATAGTTATTCTAAGAGACGGGTGTATAAGGAGTAGCCCCCGTCTCTATACTTTACTTAAGCGGTATCATCTCCGAATAAGAAACATTACCCTGTAAATCCTCAATTACAAATACACACACATAATTTTCAGGGTTATCTAATGGTCTTGCTTCCAGACAGTACTCATTTTGAAGTTTTATATCAAAGCCCATGAACCAGCCTGTCTCTTCCCAATCATAAAAATTAATCATCTCACCATTTTCACCCTCTGTATAATATCTTGCAGAAGCCATGATGCTCATATAGTCAAAATCATTCAAATCCAAAAGCTGCTTTCCCGGACTGATAATATCATCCTCTGAATCAAGTGGAATGGCATATCTGATTGTACCATTTGGATATTCTTCATTTACTACCACCTGAAGCTCTGCTGATTCAACATTCCAGCCAACACCATTGTCACCCAAATCCTGCAATACACCAAACACCATATATCTCACTTCTTTTTCCGTTCTTTCCTTCTCAAATAAAATCATAGGAATAGTAGAATACGAATCCTCTGTTAAATCATGGACATATATTGCCTCATTTCCATAATAGG
>JAZQLB010000382.1:0-3658 GCA_045542475.1 Lachnospiraceae bacterium
TGAAAATTTAGTGCCATCCCTTGCAATATTTATATCGCCATATTTTTAATAAATCATTAGAACAAAAATACAATTCCTTCATTTTACTTCATAAACACGAAGCTTTCCAGTTCAAAAAGAATCCTGTCATCAAACCAATTCTCAAACCAGCCCGTATAATTATGGTCAATAACGAAGAAAACAGAATGTCTTCCTGTTACATTATCGACGATGCAATCATATACTCCGCTTGCAGAATCGATTTTACATGAACCGATATTGGTTCCGTCCTCACCATCAATAAATATATTAATAGTGGCAGAACAGCCCATGCCATTTACCTTAAAGGACAACTCCATGGTCTTTGAAGAAAAGTCCTCGCCAAAATCGAAATATTTATAGCCAATAACGCATTTTCTCTTAATATTGGTAATCACTCTTGTGAATGGTGTGTGCTCTGTAATCAAGCAGCCTCCCTTTAATACACAGGCTATATCTGCCGGAGTAAGCTTATAAGGATTAAGCGAAGTTTCAAAACCTAAGGATGTCATTTCAACCTGTGGAATGGTACCGTCAGGAAGTATTTCAATCCTCTCTACACACGCACGTCTTGATGTAATGGAGCCATTGGTCATTCTGTGATAAAAAATGTACCATTGCCCGTTAATACAGCATATTGAACCGTGGTCATTGCCACCCGGATAGTCAATTCCGTTATCCACAATAGTTCCTCTGTATGTAAATGGCCCTGTAGGAGACTTTGATGTCATATAGTCCAGTCTGCAGCCTCTCTTTGGTGAATAGATAAGATAATATGTATCGCCCACTTTCCTCATAGAGCATGCCTCAAAGAAGCCATTCTCTTCCTCTGATACAGGAATTATATCAGGAATATGGCTGCCACTTACCATTTCATACATATTACCCTTAAGCTCAGCCATATATGATTTCTGATAGCCGCAGTATATGTATACCCTGCCATCATCATCCACAAGAACACCCGGGTCAACAAAGGTTCCATCCTCCACCAGCTCGTCCGGACAGTCATACTTATACTGCGAGAGCATCTTAAATGGCCCCTCCGGTCTGTCGCTTACGGCAACACAGCCCTTACTAAACACAATATAGCAATAAAGGTAGTATTTTCCCCCCTTTTCCACTACATCCGGTGCATATAACTGTTCATCTGTCCAGTCTACATCTGACGGATGGTCTCTGTCAGGGCGGGTATGAAAAATATCTCCATGACATACCCAGTTATTCAAATCATTAACAGGTGCTGACCACACCTTAAGCTTATAATCACAAAAGCTGTCACAGCCTGCCTTGTCGTGTGAACCATATACATATACCCTGTCCCCAAATACTCTTGGTTCTCCGTCAGGGATGTACTCCCAGCCCGGAAGATATGGATTAGCCAAATTTATCAGTCCTTTCTATTTTGATAAAATATATGTAACGAATTGCTTTGCTACTTCCCCATTCGGAGAATTTTCCACAAAGGAAATATATACACCATCTCCTTCAATACCTGTTGCTTTAACATATTCTGTATCAGTAATATTAATCGCCATTGGAACAACATTTCCATCCGGGTCTTCATGATAGATTAAATTATCTGCAACTGACTCTAAAACCTCCGCATCCAGACATTTGCTTATATCTCTTAGAAAACCGGAATCGCACATTTTACCCATGCCATATTCATCCATAATAAAGAGCTCGTAACCGCCAATAACAACCTGAAACATCAGATTTTCCATGTTAACACCAGACTGTGTTTCATCATCCAGATTAATTTTTGTGAAGGTTAATGCCATTTCACAGGTATTATCCTCCCCAAGATATTCCTCATAGTCGGCCTGCATATAATTATTTTCATCACTTAAGCCTGACATATATGCATTTATAAATTTTATTCTAAGATTTGCCTCCTGCCCGCTAACAGGCCACATAACAAGCACCAGCCCTGCCAGTGCTATAAAAAATGCAAAAACTATAACAATATTTCTATAATAAATCCATAAATGAGCCGCCTTTTCTTTTCTATTAAGCTTATTATATAATTCCTCCGCCCTTTTTGTATCTGCATCCTGTAATTTAGCCACCTTAATTCAACCCCCTGAATCCCTTTCCTATAATCTCACTGCTGTTAGTAATCATAAGGAATGTATCCGACCTATGATTAAGCTTTATGTAGTTACGAAGCTGCACCGCCTGACTTCTTTTAAGCACAGTAAGTATTACATACTTCTGCTTATGAGAAAATGAACCCTCCGCCTCAAATACTGTGGCTCCCTTTCCAAGCTCTGTATGAATAAATTCCACGATATCCTGCGGTTTGTCAGTAACTATGGTGAAATATTTGCACAAATTAACATTCTCGATAGTTCCGTCAATAACAAGTGTTTTAGCCATAAGACCCACAAACGAGAAAAGACCTGTTTCAATATCAAATACCATACAGGCAGCAACAGTTATTGCCAAGTCAACAATAAATAAAGCCACTCCTATATCAAAGCTGGTGTACTTTTTCAAAATCATGGCTATTATATCCGTACCACCCCCTGATGCATTAATATTAAACATAATCGCAGCACTGACTGCTGGAAGAACAATAGCAAATATAAGCTCTAGAACAGGCTGATTGGTAAGCGGTGTAGTCATCGGAAACCATTTTTCCAATGCACTTAAGCCAACTGAGGTCAGCACACTTACATATACTGTTTTTATACCAAAGCTCTTACCAAGGAAAATAAATCCCAGCACCAAAAGAGCCATATTAATAATAAATGTAAAACTTGCCGGTGATACAGGAAGCACTGCACTTAGAATAACTGAAATACCCGTTACTCCGCCAAAGGAGAAATTATTAGGAAACTTAAACACATATACTCCAAGTACTAAAACAATTGTTGCAACGGTAAGCAGTATGTACTCCATTATTTGTTCTCTTATCTTCTGTTTCATATATTACCTCCTGCCTAAATTAACATCATAAAATATATTATATCATATTTCCTATTCCATATCACCCTAATTCTGTCAGAAAATCATTGCCACCTCTTCCTAAATATGCTATTCTAAATACTGTCGGTTAGTAAGTTATAAGTACTATACACCCGATAAATACTATAATATAAGGGGGACATATTATGTTTTGTCCAAAATGCGGAAAGCAGCTTGAAGATACAGTAAAGTTCTGTGATGGCTGCGGCTCTAAGGTTGTAGATGAGACTGCAACAACCCAGACTACTAATGTTTCTGGCTCTAAGCCTCTTGTAGCATTCGATGTAGCTGGAAGAAACTTTTCAATTGTGAAGGAGAAGATTGACTTTGTAGGTTTAATCGCAGCAGTTGTTGCATTAATCGCATTATTCCTTCCATATGCCTCTATATCATTCCTTGGCTACAAAGAGTCAATGAGCTTTATGGAGGGAAGCACTAACAGTACATTTGTTATTATCGTGCTTCTTGCTTATATTGTTCTTAATGTATTTGCTATCATGCCAACCAGAAATATTGTAGGTTATGTATTCTTTGCATTAATGGCAATTGCAGCAATAAGCTTTGCAAGCGATGTTAAGACTGAGTTAGGTTCTTATAGCGATATGATTAAATACGATATCGGCTTTTGGCTCTTAATACTTTCATCAATTGTTTTAGCTTTCTTTAACCT
>JAZQLB010000383.1:0-5175 GCA_045542475.1 Lachnospiraceae bacterium
AAATTATTTAACCAATAAAGACTTACCAGACATTTCTGCAGGCTGCTCCATTCCCATAAGCTCAATTAATGTTGGAGCGATATCTGCAAGACATCCGCCCTCTCTTAATGAGTATGCTGAATCTGCATTAACAAGGATGAAAGGAACCTCATTTGTTGTATGAGCTGTGAAGCTCTCGCCTGTTGTGTAGTCAACAAGCTGCTCTGCATTACCGTGGTCAGCACAGATAAATAATACACCGCCAACTTCCTTAACCGCCTCAACAGTCTCGCCAACGGCTGCATCTACTGTCTCAACAGCCTTAACTGCCGCTTCCATAACACCTGTATGACCAACCATATCAGGATTAGCAAAATTACAGATAATTACATCATACTTGCCAGACTTAATAGCCTCAACAAGCTTATCCTTAACAGCAGGTGCGCTCATCTCAGGCTGAAGGTCATATGTTGCTACCTTTGGTGAGTTAACTAAAATTCTGTCCTCGCCTGCGTTTGGCTCCTCTACACCGCCGTTGAAGAAGAAGGTTACATGAGCATACTTCTCTGTCTCAGCAATACGAGCCTGTGTCATATTGTTAGCTGCAAGGAACTCACCAAATGTATTAGTAATGCTTACCTTGTGGAAAGCAACCATCTTATTAGGAATTGTTACATCATACTCTGTAAAGCATACATAAGTAAGATTCTTTCTTGCACCTCTATTGAAGCCAGCAAAATCATCATCACAGAAAGCTCTTGTGATTTCTCTTGCTCTGTCAGGTCTGAAGTTAAAGAAGATAACTGAATCATTATCCTTAACTGTAGCTACAGGAGCACCATTCTCAACGATTACTGTAGGTACAACGAACTCATCATTAACATCCTCAGCGTATGAAGCACCGATAGCACATACCGGACACTCAGCCTGCTTACCCTCGCCATTAGCAATTGCCTTATATGCAAGCTCTACTCTGTCCCATCTGTTATCTCTGTCCATTACATAGTAACGACCCATTACAGATGCAACCTTACCAACACCGATTTCTTCCATCTTATCAACTAAATCCTGCATAAAGCCCTTGCCTGATGTAGGCGCTGTATCTCTTCCGTCTAAGAAAGCATGTACATATACCTTATCAAGTCCCTCTCTCTTAGCAAGCTCAAGTAAACCAAATAAATGAGTAATGTGGCTGTGAACGCCGCCATCAGATAATAATCCCCAAAGGTGAAGAGCTGAATCATTCTTCTTACAGTTCTCAACTGCTGCTAAAAGAGCCTCATTCTTGAAGAAATCTCCATCCTGAATCTCCTTAGTGATTCTTGTAAGCTCCTGATAAATAATTCTTCCTGCACCCATGTTAAGATGACCAACCTCAGAGTTACCCATCTGTCCGTCAGGAAGACCTACTGCCATACCACTCGCATTACCCTTTACAAATGGACACTCGGCCATAAGCTTATCCATAACAGGTGTCTTTGCCTGTGCTACTGCATTACCCTCAGACTTTACATTAAGACCATAGCCATCAAGAATTACTAAAACTGTTGGTTTCTTACTCATATCATTTTCTCCTTTAAAACATATATATATTTGATTTGTATACTATGTATAATCCGTAGAAAAATGTAACATATTGGAGGAATTAAGTCAAATGTTTATTTTCGCAACAAGACACAATCATAAAAGAAGCTTTTACTTTACAGCCGTTCCAAAAAATACATTATCAAAGAACTTCTTTGTTTCCACTTCTCCTAATTCCTTTTTAAATACATCCGTTGAAATTCCACCTTTTTCAATTAAACCATCCGTATACTCCATTGTTATAGTAAGTTTTTCCTGTCTAGCCTCATCAGATAGCATTGGCAGCTTTTTAGCATAATCAAGATATACAGCCACACTATCAACCAGCATACTCTCTAAATCCTTATCTGCTGCGGATTTGCCACCTTTATAAGCTGTCACAGTCAGCAAATGTGCATACCATGCCGGCGTAGTTTCAATATTCTCCAGTTTATCATAGCCCTTAATTACATCTGAAAGAGCTGTTAATAACTGTTCATACTCTCCGCCCTTCTCCTTTACCACATCATAGAATTCCAAATAACATTTGCGATTGCCCATTATATACATGTAATCGGCAGAAAGTAACGGCATATTTTTATCCTTAGGAGTTATAACCACTGTTGCCATCTGCATAAAGCCCATATTCACACGCATAATAGACAGATTTCCCAGTTCTTCTATATCATACTGCTCAACCTTAAACTTCATAATTCCATAAATTTTCATTTCCTTGTATTCACCTACATCAATAGGGGTTACTGTATAATTTTCTTTAAGCTCTGCCATTACTGCATCAATACAGTTGTTCATAGCCTTCATATTCTTATTAGCATTAATCATAACCACCACTACCAATGTTAAAATAACAGCCGCAACAATTCCTAATACCACTACCATCTTACCCTTTCCTTTCTTTAGTTTATTTTTGATATCCATTTCCATACAATTATCCTCCTTGATTAATTGGTATAAAAATTCTAACTATTCCTTAATTTCCAAAAACAGAAAACTTTTATATAATATATCAAATTTTCTGTATTTTTTCAACCATTATTATTTCTTGTCATTCTTTTACAAAAATAAAAAGCCCTTATCAAACCAAACAATCCTTAGTTTCTGACATTTCCGCCAGAATCTTAGGCTGTTTAATTCAATAAAGGCTATGCTCTATTCAGTATCTATTGTAAGCTCCACAGGACAATGGTCCGAACCAAGAATTGCATGATGAATATCGGCACCGAGAAGCTTATCCTTTAACTCCTCTGATGCAAGGAAATAGTCAATTCTCCATCCTGCATTCTTCTCCCTTGCCTTAAACATATATGACCACCAAGAATAACGCTCAGTTACATCCGGGTAGAAATAACGGAATGTATCAGTAAATCCACTATCCAAAAGCTCCGTCATCTTGCCACGCTCTTCGTCTGTAAAGCCGGCATTCCTTCTGTTGCTCTTAGGATTCTTAAGGTCAATTTCCTTGTGGGCTACATTTAAGTCTCCACATACAATAACCGGTTTATTTTTTCTCAAATTATTAAGGTATACCCTGAAATCATCCTCCCACTTCATTCTGTAGTCAAGACGTTCAAGCTCTCGCTGGGAATTAGGTGTATAAACCGTCACAAGGTAGTGGTCAGCAAATTCAAGAGCAATAATTCTGCCCTCATGGTCATGCTCTTCCACCCCCATATCATATGCTACACTTATTGGCTCCTGTTTGGTGAATATGGCTGTTCCTGAATATCCCTTCTTCTCAGCATAATTCCAATAAGCATGATAGCCTTCTTTTTGCCAGTCAATCTGCCCCTCCTGAAGCTTAATCTCCTGTAAACAGAAAGCATCTGCATCTATTTTATCAAAAAAATCCATAAAGCCTTTTTCCATACAGGCTCTAAGACCATTTACGTTCCATGATATATATTTTTTTGTCATTTTTGATATATCCTTTCTCTAAAATCATATAAGTAAGTTTAACATATATTATATGATTTCTCTATAAGAAAATGTTTACATGATAAAATTTTAGGCACAATAAAAGGGCTATTGTGTCATCAATGCCCTTTTATTAAACGGTCAGTTATGCTGTTTGCTCTTGTAACTGCCTTTTTAATTCTCTTACCTCATCCTCCAATACAGTCATTCTAATTAACGCTAACTCTTTCTGATGCTCAACCATTAAGGCATCATCAAGCTTTCTCATTAAATCAAGATGAGCTTCTGCAATTACCCGAATATTCTTATCTGTAACATTTTCTACACGAGACTTAAGACCTTTGACATCATCTCTGACATATGTAACTTCTGCTTCAAGGTTTGTAACCCTTTCATTCAGCTCTGTAACATTTGTTCTTAGTTCTGCAACATTTGTCTTTAATCCGGCAACCTCGCTTTTCGCTTCTGTAACTTCGGTCTTTACACCCTTTATCTCTGATAGTATTAAATCCAGTTTCTCATTATCTGTCATGATATATACCTCCTCAATATAATTATATCACAACATTATGTAATGTAAAGCTTTTTTGTTAATTTATGTAACTTTTTTATTACAAATCACATTACACAAGCAAATATACAAAATATGCAGCATAAGCAACAAGCATCACAATACCCCAAGGTCTTCTAAGCTCCATCCTCTTAAATACACTTATCCAAAGAAGTATTCCAGCTGCTACTGCAATAACTGTATCAATAAGGAAATTCGCCTCATATATAATAGGCGTAATAAGCGAAGCTGTACCAATAACAAACAGTATATTGAAAATATTACTTCCTACGATATTACCGATAGCGATATCCGCATTGCCCTTCTTCGCAGCAGTCACTGAGGTAACCAGCTCTGGAAGTGATGTTCCAAGAGCAACGATTGTAAGACCGATAAAACGCTCACTAAGCCCAATAAACTTAGCAATCTCTGTTGCGCTGTCTACTGTGATATCACTACCCCAGACAATAACAACACCACCGACAACTGCATAAATCAGAAGTCTCAAAATACTTCTCTCTTCCTTTGTCTCATCCTGCTTGCCATTTTTAGCCATTCTGAAAAGATATATAAGATATAAGATGAACATTACCCATAAAATAATACCTTCCACGAAAGTAACATATCCATCATTCCATCCCATAATGAATAAAACAACAGTAACAACAAGCATATAAGGAATCTCACACTTTAATGTTGACTTCTGAATGGCAACATTGGCAATAAGTGCTGTAAGACCAAGTATAATAAGAATATTTAAAATATTACTTCCTACAACATTTCCAATAGCAATACCTGCATTATCTTTTAATGCCGCTGTAATACTAACCGCTGCCTCCGGTGCACTGGTTCCCATTGCAACGATTGTAAGACCAATAACAAGCTGTGGAATTCCAAACTTTTCAGCAATTCCAGCTGTTCCCTCAACAAAAAAATCTGCTCCCTTCACGAGCATAACAAATCCAACTACAAGTAAAACAATTTGTAACAATAATGTCATTTGTATGACCTCCATAAATATCATTCAGTTTTTTGGCAGAAAATTTTATGTACGTTTTTGCGTACCAAAACAAAGTACCATGCCTTTATCGCATCGTACAAAAATCTTATGTTAGTGTTTTACTTATAATCGTTTTCTGCCATCTTCT
>JAZQLB010000384.1:0-3835 GCA_045542475.1 Lachnospiraceae bacterium
TTACACATTTTATATATCAGATTTCCTATTTCTGCTATTTATTCCTTTATCTTGCCTTTTAGGAGTATTTATACTATAATAGAAATGTTTGGTTTTTACGCATGTCTGTTTTTTAGACATACAAAGGAGGTACGTTAAATGAATACTATATACAGGTTAGGAATCGATATCGGTTCCACAACAGTAAAAATAGCAATCATTGACAATGACAATAATATACTTTTTTCAGATTACGAAAGACACTTTGCAAATATTCAGGAAACCCTTGCAGGTCTTTTAGTCAAAGCAAAGGATAAACTGGGTGAGATTAATATCCACCCTGTAATTACAGGCTCAGGCGGACTTACACTTGCTAACCATCTTGAGGTTCCATTTACTCAGGAGGTTGTGGCTGTATCTACAGCCTTAAGTGATTATGCACCACAGACTGACGTTGCCATTGAGCTTGGCGGCGAGGATGCAAAGATAATATATTTCACTAATGGTGTTGACCAGCGAATGAATGGTATTTGTGCCGGTGGTACAGGCTCATTTATTGACCAGATGGCTTCTCTTTTACAGACTGATGCTACCGGTCTTAATGAGTATGCCAAAAATTATCAGGCTATATACCCTATCGCTGCAAGATGTGGTGTATTTGCCAAGTCTGATATCCAGCCATTAATTAATGAAGGTGCTACTAAGGAAGACTTATCTGCTTCTATTTTTCAGGCAGTTGTTAATCAGACCATCAGCGGTCTTGCCTGTGGTAAGCCAATCAGAGGTAATGTTGCATTCCTTGGCGGTCCTCTTCATTTCTTATCAGAGCTTAAAAATGCATTTATCAGAACCCTTAATCTGGGACCTGAAAATATAATTGCACCTGAGCATTCTCATCTTTTCGCAGCAGTTGGTTCTGCAATGACAGCTAAGGATGAGGTATCTATGCCTGTAACATCTATTATTGAAAAGCTTCAGAATAAGATTAAGATGGACTTTGAGGTTGAGCGTATGGAGCCGCTCTTTGCGAATGAGGCTGAGTATAAGGCTTTCCGTGCAAGACATGATGGTCACTGCGTTGTAAAGAACAGCCTTGAAGGCTATGAGGGTGACTGCTTCCTTGGTATTGATGCAGGTTCAACCACTACTAAGGTTGCTGTTGTAAGTGAGGAAGGAACTCTTCTCTACTCTTTCTATAGCAGTAATAATGGAAGTCCTCTTGCCACTTCAATCAGAGCTATTAAGGATATTTATTCTAAATTACCTAAGAATGCCCGTATCGTCCGCTCATGCTCAACAGGCTACGGCGAGGCGCTTATTAAGGCTGCCCTTATGTTAGATGAGGGTGAGGTTGAAACCGTATCCCACTACTACGCTGCTGCCTTCTTTGACCAGGCAGTAGACTGTATTCTTGACATCGGCGGTCAGGATATGAAATGTATCAAGATTAAGAATAATACAGTAGACAGCGTTCAGCTTAATGAGGCTTGCTCATCAGGCTGTGGTTCATTTATTGAGACCTTTGCCAAGTCACTTAACTACTCTGTTGAGGATTTTGCCAAGGAGGCTTTATTTGCTCCACATCCAATTGACCTTGGAACCAGATGTACAGTATTTATGAATTCTAAGGTTAAGCAGGCTCAGAAGGAAGGCGCTACTGTTGCCGATATTTCAGCAGGACTTGCTTACTCTGTAATTAAGAATGCTTTATATAAAGTTATTAAGATTTCTGACCCTAAGGATTTGGGTAAGCGAATCGTTGTTCAAGGTGGTACCTTCTATAATGATGCTGTACTTAGAAGCCTTGAGAAGATTACTGGCGTTGAAGTTATAAGACCTGATATTGCCGGAATCATGGGTGCCTTCGGTGCTGCTTTAATTGCCAGAGAGCGTTATGACGGTCAGAGCACTTCTACCATGCTTACAATCGATAAGATTAACGAGCTTACATACGAGACCAGAATGGCTCGCTGTAAGGGCTGTACCAACAGCTGTCTTCTTACAATTAACCGTTTCTCAGGCGGCCGCCAGTTTATTTCAGGTAACCGTTGCGAGCGTGGTATCGGTAAGGAAAAGAATAAGGATAAAGTTCCTAACCTTTTTGAATATAAAAACAAGAGATTATTTGATTATGAGCCTCTTGAGATTACTAAGGCACCTCGTGGTGTTGTTGGTATTCCACGTGTACTTAATATGTATGAAAACTATCCATTCTGGTACACCTTCTTTACAAAGCTTGGCTTCAGGGTTATTGTATCGCCTGAGTCAACACGTAAGATATACGAGCTTGGTATTGAGTCAATTCCTAGTGAATCAGAGTGTTATCCTGCCAAGATTGCCCATGGTCATGTAGCATGGCTTATTAAGCAGGGCGTTAAGTTTATCTTCTACCCTTGTATTCCATACGAGAGAAAGGAGGTTGATAATGCCAACAACCATTACAACTGCCCTATCGTTACCTCATATGCAGAGAATATCAAGAATAATGTAGAAGAGCTTAAAACAGAGAACATTCTCTTTATGAACCCATTCCTCTCTCTTGCAGACGAAAAGGTTCTTGCTAAGAGACTTGTTCAGGAAATCGGAGCACAGTTTAACATTCCTGCAAAGGAAATCAATGCTGCCTGTGCTGATGCTTGGCAGGAAATGACCAATTGCCGTGTTGATATTATGAAGAAAGGTGAAGAAACCTTAAAATATCTTGAGGAAACAGGTCGTCACGCTATTGTGCTTGCAGGTCGTCCATACCATGTTGACCCTGAGATTAACCATGGTATTCCAGAACTTATTAACAGCTATGGTATTGCAGTTCTTACTGAGGATTCTATTTCTCATCTTGGTGAGGTTGAGCGTCCTCTTATCGTTATGGACCAGTGGATGTACCATTCAAGATTATATGCAGCAGCCAGCTTTATAAAGGATAAGGACAATATTGACTTAATCCAGCTTAATTCATTTGGCTGTGGTCTTGATGCTGTTACTACCGATGCTGTTAATGATATCCTTGCATCAGCAGGTAAGATATATACTGTTCTTAAGATTGACGAGGTTAATAACTTAGGTGCAGCAAGAATCCGTATCCGCTCATTAATCTCTGCTATTAAGGTTCGTGAGCGTAACAATTATCAGCGTCATGTAACCTCTAATGCATATCATAGAACAGAATTTACAGCTGAGATGAGAGATAAATATACTATCCTCTGCCCTCAGATGTCACCAATTCATTTTGAACTTTTAGAGCCTGCATTTAATTCATGTGGATTTAATTTTGTAGTTCTTGATAATGATAATAAGGCTGCCGTGGACGTAGGTTTAAAATACGTTAATAACGATGCCTGCTATCCTTCATTAATAGTTGTTGGCCAGCTTATGGAGGCTATTTTATCAGGTAAATATGATTTAAGCAGAACTGCTGTAATCATCACTCAGACTGGTGGTGGTTGCCGTGCTTCCAACTACATCGGCTTTATAAGACGTGCTCTTGCCAAGGCAGGACATCCAAATCTTCCTGTTATTTCATTAAGTGCACAGGGGTTTGAGTCTAACTCAGGCTTTACATACAGCATTTCCATGCTTAAGAAGGCTGTTATGGCAATTCAATATGGTGATATCTTTATGAACGTGCTCTACAGAACCCGTCCATATGAGGTTACACCAGGTTCAGCTAACGCCCTTCATGATAAATGGCGTAAGGTTGTTATCGAGGCATTAAGCAAGCCAAAGGTAAGCATGCGTGAGTTTAATAAGAACATTAAGAATATTATTAAGGAATTTGATGAGCTTCCACTTCTTGATATTAAGAAGCCTCGTGTTGGTATTGTAGGCGAGATTTTAGTTAAGTTCCTTCCTGCTGCTA
>JAZQLB010000385.1:0-5303 GCA_045542475.1 Lachnospiraceae bacterium
ACTGAATCCAGCTCCTTCTGTAAGGTTGCCAGATCCTTCCTGATTGATATTTTCTGAGGACATACATCCTCACACTTACCGCATCTAATACAATTCTTTGCCTTTTCTTCCTCAGGCATTCTCTTAATCCAGCTATCAACAAATTCTGCTCTGTTCTGATATACATTATAATGATTCCAAATAGCAAAGTTACGTGGAATATTAACTCCGGCAGGACATGGCATACAATATCTGCATGCTGTACAGCCATTTCTGATATGACTCTTTAAGGTTGCTGCCACATCATCAATTAATGCCTGCTCCTCCTTATTAAGTGGAACAAATGCATTAAATGTAGATATATTATCCTTAACCTGATCAAAATCAGACATACCGCTAAGTACGACCTTAACATTCTCATGAGATGCAACCCATCTGAGTGCCCAAGAGGCTGTTGACATCTCCGGTCTTACACCTCTAAGCTCCTTAGTAATATCCTGTGGAAGTGTTGCAAGTGAACCTCCCTTAACAGGCTCCATAATAACAAGTGGCACACCCAGCTTCTCAGTAAGTGCATAGCCCTTATCCCCAGCCTGTTCCTCAGTATCCATATAATTATACTGAATCTGACAGAAATCCCATTCCCTTGCAGAAAGAATATTCTCAAATACCTCATAATCATCATGGAATGAGAAACCAAAATACTTAATCTTACCGGCAGCCTTAAGCTCCTCACAGTAAGCAACAACACCAAGCTCCTGCATCTGTGCCCATCTGTCCTTGTTAAGTGCATGCAAAAGATAGAAGTCTATGTAATCCTTATCAAGTCTTTTAAGCTGCTCCTCGAACAATCTCTTTGCATCATCTACAGACTTAACCTCCCAGCATGGAAGCTTCGTTGCAAGATAATATGAGCTTCTGTCATACTTATTAAGCACCTTGCCAAGAAATGGCTCACTCTCTCCACTATGATATGGATATGCTGTATCGTAATAATTAACACCTGATTCCATAGCATAATCTAACATTTGCTCTGACAATTCTTCATTAATCTTACCATCCTTTGTAAGTGGAAATCTCATACAGCCAAAGCCTAATAAAGATGTTTCAATGCCTAACTTTTTCAATTCTCTCTTTTCCATCAGAAAACGTCCTCTCTTTCTTATATTTTTGACACAAAGTCAACAAAATCCTCATAGTTCCTCTTAAGTAAAGCAGGTGTATCAAGTCCATAAGGACACATACTCTTACAATGTCCGCAGTTGATACAATCCTCAATCTTCTTCATCTTCTCCTGCCATGCAGGTGTTGTATATTCCTTATATGGCGCACGCCTAAGCATAAGTGACATACGTGCACAATTATTAATTTCTATTCCGGCCGGACATGGCATACAATAGCCACAGCCCCTGCAAAAATCTCCTGACAGCATCTTCCTGTCATTATCAATAATCCCTCTGTATTCATCATTCATAACAGGCGGATTATCAATATAGGCTATAAATTCATCAAGCTCTTTCTCTCTCTGAACTCCCCATATAGGGAGTACATTATCATATTGAGCCAGAAAAGCATATGCTGCGGCAGAGTTAGTAATAAGTCCGCCTGATAAAGCCTTCATGGCTATAAAACCCATATCTTTCTTCTTACATCCTTCTACTAATGCCATATCCTTATCCGTGGCAAGATAACAGAACGGAAACTGTAATGTATCATATAAATCTGACTCTATAGCTTCATTTGCCACAGATAATCTGTGATTGGTAATTCCTATATACCTTATCTTTCCCTGCTTTTTAGCTTCAAGCATCGCTTCGTATATTCCGGTTCCATCTCCCGGCTTAGGACAAAATGCAGGATTATGAAACTGATAAATATCAATATAATCCGTCTGTAATAGGGAGAGACTTGTCTCTAAATCCTTCCAAAACCCCTCCGCTGTAACAGCCGCCGTCTTTGTTGCAATGTACAGCTTACTTCTTATATGCTTAAACGCCTCACCCAGCTTAGACTCACTATCCGTATAAAACCTGGCTGTATCAAAAAAATTAATTCCATTATAAAAAGCCTTCTGCAAAAGATATACAGCATCGCTCTGTCCTACTCTCTGAACCGGAAGTGCGCCAAAGCCATTCTTATTAACAATAATCTCCGTTTTTCCTAATCTAACGTTAACCATGCAACCTCCATCAGCTAAGCTCCCGTCCATACACCTCTATCTGCGTAAGTGCAGGATATGGTGACGGGTCATCTGCTTTAATAAGATTCTTAAGCTTAATATAGCTTATATGCTTTGGCTCATCTAGTACAAATTCCTGTGCGTGATGAGTATTCTTAAGCTCAATATCCATCTCTGTTTCATCAGAAAACTCTAAGGTAGCCTTAACCCACCAGCTGTCGTGAGGAAAATCTGCTCTCTCATATATAATGATTCTATCCACCATAATCTCGCGACCAAAAGCGACTACCATCTCTGCATCATCCTTCTGATTAATGCCCCACGAACCATATGGCCACTGTCCATGTCCGGCACTTGCGTGACAACCATCTATAGCATTCCTTGCTGCAAATACTGATTCACCTCTGGTTTCAACATTAGCAAATGCATGCGGAAAACAGCCTGAATCTCCCTGCTGATCCATAACATTAACTGCCATATTCCTATAGGAATTAATCTCCCATTCATATGCCAGACGTGCACTTATGCAATGAACATCTCCAATAAAGGAATTAGGCGCATAGCATACTCTCTTTTCTGCAAACGGAATTCTATATGTATATTCTTCATTAGTTATATACACTAAAGCAGCTCCTAAAACAGCATCAATCTGCATTACATAGAATGTCTCAGGTGTATCAGTATTAAATACTATCCTGTCACCTTCTTCATATTCTCCGTGATATACCAGATTAATTTCCCTGCTATCCTTAGCTTCTGCCTTTACAACTCCATCTGCGCTAACTACCTTAAGTTCTAATTCTGCCATAAGTACCTCCGTTCTGCCTGGTAATTCAGCTATCCTCATTGATAAAACGAGGTTGCCGTATATGCGACAACCTCTATGTTTCTTATAATTTTACCTTGTATTCTGTCTAATTGCAATAGTTTCTCAATAAATAACTATAATTTAAATCTTCTGGTGTTATCGTTAAGTTCTCTTGCAATAACAAGCATCTTCTCTGTATCTGCATTACACTCATTAACAACCTGATTAAGCTCTACCATTGCTGCTGATGTCTCTTCTGTACTTGCAGCATTCTCCTCTGCTATAGCTGCAAGACCCTCTACACCTTCTAATACACCATTCTTAAACTCATCGATATTATTAATCTCTTTAGAAATATTACTAATTGCAACTGTAACATTATTAACCTCTTGATTAAGATTACCAAATACCTGCTTAGTTGCATCAAGCTTCTCGTTCTGCTTATATATCTCTTCTGCAACATTATTCATAATCTCTACACTTGCATTAGAATTACTTATTAACAGCTCTACAATACGTTTAATCTTCTCTGCTGATTCATTAGACTGGTCTGCAAGTATACGAATCTCATCTGCAACTACCGCAAAGCCACGACCATGTTCTCCTGCTCTTGCTGCCTCAATGCTGGCATTAAGTGAAAGCAAATTAGTCTGACTGGCAATATCAGCAATTATATCTGTTGCACTTCTGATATCAAGAGCTGACTGATTAGTAATATTAGTCTGCTTCTGAACTTCATCAACCGCTGTTTTGGTATTATTACTAATTTCAATTAATTCTTCAAGAGTCTTACTTACACTCTCATTCTGCTGTACCATCACATTAGCACTATCTGATAAATCCACAATATTATTACTTGTTTCTTCAATAGCCTTACCCATTTGCTCAATCTGCTCACTTACCTTCTGGGTCTCGTTAGCCTGACTGGTTGCACCATTAGCAATCTCTTCAACTGCCACATCCACATTAGTAATGGAATTAGCTATAATACCGAAACGCTCTTTGAACTTATCCGAAAATTCATTCAAATCATCACTTGATCTATTAATATTGGTTACTATTGTTGCAAAGCCCTTAATTAATGAATGTATCGCTCTTGCAATATTACCAATCTCATCACTTCTTGAAACCAGCTTATTACTAATCTTAAGTGAAAGCTCTCCCTCTGCCACCTTATCAAGATTACCTACAACTACATTAATTGCTCTTACAAGGAAAATAACTAAAGCAATAACTGCTGCTATACTGATAACAATTATAACTGCCATAAAAATAATATTCGCATTAATTGTCGAATAATATATTGAACTTGCATGACTTGTTGGAATTCCTACAAAGAACATACCAATAACTTCACCCTTAGAATTAGTTATAGGGTCATAAAATCCATAAAATGGTTCACCATTAACATTAGCCTTATCAGAGAAAAAAGATTCCCCTTTTGTAACTGTTGCATATATCTTTGGATCAGCTGTTGTTCCAAGAATTCTGTTACCACTACTGTCCTTAATTGTTGTAGCTGCTCTTACATCATTCCAGAATATTGTTATATCCACCTCTGAATGGTCTTTAATATCATCTAATACATCTATATGTTCGGTAATGTTATATTCACCCTTATATATCGCCCCATCCTTATAATTATACTCGCCTGAATCCAAGAGATTAAGTGTTGTCTCTACTGAATATACAACTGCATGAAGCTCATGATTAATCAGCTTATACGAAACAGTCTCTCCAACCTCATTTAAAGACAAACAAGAAAAAACTGATATAACCAGCAATGGTATAAGTACCATCATCAGAATTTTAACCAACAAGTTAAAACCTTTCTTTCTTTTAAGTAAAACCTCATTCCCAGTTCCCATACACGTACCTCCTAACCTATTTTTCTAGGACTTTGTTATTAGTTGTATTATAATATATTATTTTATTTTTTTCAACCTTTTAATTAAATTTTTTGACAATTTACTCAAGTATAAAATATTTTTATATTTAATACAAATAAAGTTATAATTAAATATAAAAAATCCAGGAATTACTTCCTGGATTAATATAACAGGGGCGGTAGGACTTGAACCCACGACATTTGGTTTTGGAGACCAACGCTCTACCAACTGAACTACACCCCTATATTCTATTAAAAGCTACCACATGATATTATCATATTCCGGTAGCAATTTCAACATATTTTTTGATTGTTCCTTCAAAACCACACATCAAATAACCAGATTACCTTTACTCAAGGAATAACTCTCGTTTTCTTTTCTATCCGCTTTTTCTTTGCCTGAACCACTTGGTCAAGCCCTCGACCTATTAGTATTAGTCAGCTGCACA
>JAZQLB010000386.1:0-2424 GCA_045542475.1 Lachnospiraceae bacterium
CACTAAGCACCTCTTCATCCTTAAGCTCCGTAGCTCTAAGCTTCATTAAAAGCTCATGCTTACCACCCTCTAACTCCTCCTCAAGAGGAAATTCCATATTAAGCAAGTTCTTACCAATAGTTCCTGACAAGGTCTTTTTAAATATGCTAAAATATTTAAACAAATCCTCCTCCGGTAAAGCAAGAAAAGCCTCCTTAAACTCAGTAAGCTTCATCTTCTCACCATTAACATAGCAGCCACATATTCTGGTTATTGAACTCTTATCCTGAGTAAATAATTTCTTAATTTCGCTGATTTCTTTCTGGTTCATTATTTTTCATCTCTTTCTTTTTAGTTACGCTCATTATTATATAGCCAATTTTCTCTACACCTAATACACTTTAAAGCTTGTGTTTCCATAATTTGCATGTTATAATTTCTTTGGTGGTATTAATACTACCGGCCATCGTGATCCAGGGTGGTTGACCTTCATTCATACAGAATGGAGGTGATGGCTTATGAAGAATGATTTCGATTTTAAAGACTTAATGTCATTTGGAATGTTCCTCTTAGCACTGCTGACATTCATTTTTATGATTTGTCACTAACATAACAAAAACCTTCCCTGTACTTTGACCGAGTGCGTGGGGAAGGCTTTTGTCTACCATCAAGGTCAACCACTCTGTGGCGATTGCCTTTTTCTAACTATATTATATCAGAAAGCATGATTATTACAAGCATTTTGCAAGTTTATTTTATTTACTTTTTCAATTTGTACATAATAGCTTCCTAAATATAAAAAACTTAATTCTTAAAACTATGAATAGGTGCTGGAATCCTTCCCCTACGATTAACAAATGCTGAACAATCAAAGGAATTAACAGGCATTACCGGAGCATAACCAAGTAATCCGCCAAATTCCACAGTATCACCAACATTTTTACCAATAACCGGAATAATTCTAACCGCAGTAGTCTTCTGATTAATCATACCAATAGCTGACTCATCCGCAATAATGCCCGAAATAGTTGAAGCCTTAGTATCTCCCGGAATAGCAATCATATCAAGACCAACTGAGCATACGCAAGTCATTGCCTCTAATTTTTCAAGGTTAGGTGCTCCTGCAAGCACCGCATCGATCATCCCCTGATCTTCGCTGACAGGAATAAATGCCCCGCTTAAGCCGCCAACATATGAAGACGCCATAACGCCGCCCTTTTTAACCTGATCATTTAACATGGCAAGAGCTGCTGTTGTTCCCGGTGCACCGGCTCTCTCAAGTCCTATTTCCTCTAAAATCTCTGCAACCGAATCACCGATAGCTGGTGTTGGTGCAAGGGATAAATCAATAATACCAAATGGAATTCCAAGTCTCTTAGAAGCCTCCTGTGCAACTAACTGACCCACTCTTGTTATCTTAAATGCAGTCTTCTTAATAGTCTCACAAAGCACCTCAAAACTCTCTCCTCTAACCTGCTCAAGAGCATATTTTACAACGCCCGGACCACTTACGCCTACGTTAATAATGGCATCTTCCTCAGATACACCGTGGAAAGCTCCTGCCATAAACGGATTATCATCAGGTGCATTACAAAGCACAACTAATTTAGCACAACCAAGAGAATCCCTGTCCTTAGTCTCCTCCGCTGTTTCCTTAACTATTTCACCAAGTAATCTTACAGCATCCATGTTAATTCCGGTCTTAGTAGAGCCTACATTAACAGAGCTGCATATAAGCTCGGTACTTGCAAGTGCCTTTGGGATAGAACGGATTAAAAGCTCATCGCTCTTTGACATACCCTTGCTTACGATTGCTGAATAACCACCGATAAAGTTTACCCCCACCTCATGAGCCGCCTTATCAAGAGTCTTAGCTATTGTAACATAATCCTCAGGGGTCTTACAGCAGGCACCACCTACTAAAGAAATAGGGGTAATTGATATTCTTTTATTAACAATCGGAATACCAAAATCCTTCTCTATCTCCTTACCAACCTTAACCAAATCCTTGGCAACAGTTGTAATCTTCTTATATATCTTGTCATTGGTAACAGCAAGGTCAGAATCTGCACAATCAAGAAGGTTAATACCAAGTGTAATGGTTCTTACGTCCAGATTCTCCTTTTCTATCATCTTATTGGTTTCATTTACTTCAAAAATATTAATCATAGCAGCCTCCGATTAAATTCTGTGCATCTTATTAAAGATTTCTTCGTGCTGACATTTAATCTTAACACCGATGGTCTCACCAAGAGCCTCAAGCTCATCTGCAATGTCCGCAAAAGGCTTTGTTGCATTGTTCATGTCAACTATCATCATCATGTTAAAGTATTCCTGAACGATGGTCTGTGAAATATCAAGAATATTAACTGAATTATCAGCAAGATATGTACATACCTTCGCAATAATTCCAACTGTGTCCTTACCTACTACTGTAATAATTAC
>JAZQLB010000387.1:0-2341 GCA_045542475.1 Lachnospiraceae bacterium
AACAAAAGCATCAACTGACTCAGTTGTAAAGGCTTCATCCTTAGGTGTAAATACCACATTAAATGCCATACTCTTCTTATCGGCTGCAACCTGCTCGCCCTCATAAATATCGAATAATTTTATCTTAGAAATGTATTTACATGCATCTAACATAGTGCTCTCAATTTCACCACAGGTAATCTCCTTAGACACAACAAGTGCTAAGTCTCTCTGCTCCTCATTGAACTTAGGAAGCGGAGTAAATACAGGCTTTTTGCCATACCACTGTGATAAAAGCTTTAAATCCATCTCCATGATAAATACAGGTGTACGAAGATCGCAGTCAGCAGCGATATCATATGCCAACTTACCAAAATAACCAAGTTCCACACCCTCACACATAATTTTAGCAGTCTGATATGGGTGTAAGAAGGTGTTGCATGTATTCTCATATGTGAATGTAAGCTGCATTGTATCAGCAATCTTCTCTGCAATACCCTTCATTGTATAGAAGCTTTCCTTCTCACCAAAGATACCTACACAAAGCTTTGCCTTCTCATCAGGATACTCAGTAAGTGGAAGTGATTTTGGCATGAATACATTACCAATCTCAAATAATCTTCCCTCTAAGTTACCCTTCTTCTGATTACGAACAACTGCATTAATCATAGACGCTGCAAGAGTAGTTCTCATAAGCGAGAGCTCTTCACTGATTGGATTAACAAGTCTTATTGCCTTACGCTCAATTGCATCCTCAGGAAGCTTAAGTAAATCAAGGTCAGCAGGTGAGAAGAATGAGTAATGAAAACACTCATATGCACCTACATTACAAAGAGCATTCTTAAGTCTAAGCTCACTCTTCTGTGCAAGGCTTAATCCACCAATTGTAACCTGTGCACTTGGCATGAATGCTGGCTCAACATGGTCATAACCATACATACGGATAACCTCTTCTGCCACATCCTGATAGCCCTCCATATCCTCACGGTATGCAGGCACCTGTAAAATAAGCTCATCACCATTAATAGCAGGTTCAAAGCAAAGATTCTTCATAATGCGAAGAATATCCTCATTAGGAACTGTAATTCCAAGAACCTTATTAACTCTGTCGATGCTTACCTTTAATTCCTTTGGCTCAACGCTGTTTCCTGTATTAACATCAACATGAGTACGTGCTACCTTACCACAGCCAAGCTCCTCCATAAGATGAAGTGCTCTCTTCATTGCCATAACTGTTGCATACTCATCAACACCCTTTTCATAGCGGGCACTTGAATCTGAACGCTTACCTAAAGCTCTTGAAGTTCTTCTGATATTATCACGTGCGAACTTAGCAGACTCAAATAATACACTGCTTGTAGTCTCTCTGATTTCTGAATTAAGACCACCCATAACTCCGGCTAAAGCAACAGGCTTAACACCGTCACAGATAACCATGTTAGAGTTATTTAAGGTAAGCTCTGCACCGTCAAGCGTTGTAATAGGCTCACCATCATTAGCACGTCTTACATTAATTGCATTACCCTCAAGTGTTGAACAATCAAAGGCATGCATAGGCTGACCTAATTCCTTTAAAATATAATTAGTAATATCAACCACGTTAGAAATAGCATCAATACCAACTAAAGCAAGTCTTCTCTTCATCCATGCAGGTGACTCTGAAACCTTTACATCATGCACATAATGTGCTGAATATCTTGGACAAAGGTCAGGACAGTCAACTGATACCTTAAAGCCCTCAAGCTCAACATCAGTCTCTGTATAGTCAAGTGCAGGCACCTTTAATTCCTTTTCAAGAACTGCCGCAATCTCTCTTGCGATACCAAAAATACTCTGGCAGTCAGGACGATTAGCTGTAATTGAAATATCAAAAATCCAGTCATCAAGCCCTAAAATAGGCTTAACATCAGCTCCCACCTGCGCATCCTCAGGAAGCACTAAAAGTCCGTTATAGCCTGCACCCGGATACATATTCTCGCTTACGCCAAGCTCCACGCCTGAACACATCATACCAAATGACTCATGACCACGTAATTTACCCTTACCGATAGTCATTACGCCCTCTACTGTCTTATGATCCTTAGCAGTAGCATATACTGTTGCTCCGACTAAAGCTACAGGGAACTTGCCGCCTGCTGCCACATTATCTGCTCCACAGCAAATCTGGAACTGTCCGTGCTCGCCACAATCCACCTGACATACATGTAAATGTGTATCAGGAATAGCCTCACACTCAAGAACCTTTCCTACTACTACCTTACTAATATCCTTACCTACCTCATACAATTCCTCTACCTCAAAACCACAGGAAAATAACTTGTCCTGCAGCTCCTGAGGTGTAACATCTATATCTACATATTCC
>JAZQLB010000388.1:0-24608 GCA_045542475.1 Lachnospiraceae bacterium
TGTATCTATCATAAATATCCCTCGTTTATCAAAAATTAAATTTATCTTTAATCATAATATGCCTATATTACTTATAATTTATTATACACATCTTAACACAGAAATTCAATTATTTGAAGCAAATCTTATTATTTTTTTCGTAAAATCTTGCTAATTTTTTCTTATATATATATAATCAGAACTATTATATACAACTTTTGGAGGAAATATGGAATTTCGACCATGCATAGATATACATAATGGACAGGTTAAGCAGATTGTGGGCTCCTCTCTTGCTGACAAAGGGGATTACGCCGCAGAGAATTTTGTGGCAACGGCAGATGCTGCCTTTTATGCCGGACTTTATAAAGAGCTGGGCATAAAAGGCGGTCATGTTATTTTACTTAACTCAAAGGATTCAGAATACTATGAGCAGACTAAAGCCCAGGCATATATGGCGCTCAGGGAATATCCCGGCTTTCTACAGGTTGGCGGAGGAATAACGGCTGACAATGCTGCTGATTTTTTAGATGCAGGGGCTTCCCACGTAATTGTTACCTCCTATGTCTTTAAGGATGGAAGGATTAATTATGATAATCTTAATAAGCTGGTGGCGGCAGTAGGTTCAAAGCATATTGTGCTTGATTTAAGCTGCAAAAAGACCTCTAATGGTTACTATATCGTTACGGACCGCTGGCAGAACATGTCAGACGTTAAGGTGGACTTAAATCTAATGGAAAGTCTTTCACAATACTGCGATGAATACCTTATCCATGCAGTTGACGTAGAGGGAAAATGCAACGGAATTGAAGAGGAACTGGTTACAATGCTTGGTAATTATAATGGGCTTCCTGTAACCTATGCAGGCGGTGTAGGTACCTTTAAAGATTTGGAAAAATTAAAGGCACTTGGACAGTCACGGGTAAACGTAACCATCGGAAGTGCCCTTGATTTATTCGGTGGAAGCATGCCTCTTAAGAAAGTACTTGAAGTGCTTCATCATAACTAAAATCATTCAGAAGACTGATTGCAGTTCTTATACTGCTCTCAGTCTTTTTATCTAAGCGATATTCTAACAGCTGCATCAATATATTAACAGCCTCCTCCTGTTCAAACTGCTCTATAAGCAAAAGTACCTTTTCCTTCAATGCCTCAAACCTGCTGATATCCAACTCCTTATTTCCTGATGTACGACAGCCTTCAGACATTTTTTTCAGTTCCACGCCTGCCACCTCATTAATTGTTCTTAAATAAGCTTCCCATACAGAAATAAGCTTTGGAAGCTCTTTTTCTATTTCTTCGCAATTATCACTCATGGCAGTGCTCTCATGCCATAACGCAAGCCTTGCCAGTTCATCCATGCCAAGAAGCCTTGCATTACTTTTTAATCCATGCACTAATACCATATATTCATCAAGACTTGCTCTTGTTGCTTTTGCCTTAACGAGAGCCATTTTCTTTTCAGAATCCCTGATAAAGACTGATAATAGCTCTTTGTAATGCCTCATATCATCTGATAAATACTTCATGCTTTCTTCGACATTGATTCCAACAGCCTTAAGCTGGCTAAATAATTCTTTATCCTCCATAAATACCCCCGCTACTTCCTTTTACAAGCAAGTATATGCATCTCCTCAGTAGCAAAGGATATCTTAGTAATGGCATCTCTTTTACTTAAATAACACCAGAAGCTGTCATCAGGTACTGATATATCCACACAATCCCCTCTTCCCAGATAGTCATACTCTATATGCATACTTTCAAGAGTCTTTGCACTTCTGATAAGTGTATATGGTTCTCCATAATAATTACACTCAAGCCTTGTCTCCTCCGGTGTCTGAATAAGTTTCCCCTTTCCCTGATGATAAAATCTTAAAGAATTAGGAAGTGTATCAATCCTAACCTCATCCTCAAAATAATAGGTACCATCCTCTATTTCTTTTCTTACACACTCCCTCTCCCAGTTACTCCAGTCAGGAATATGTTCAAATTCAGTCTCACCATTTAAAGCATGCATTCTTCCGTATTCATCCATTTCCCATTCCTTTTTACAGCTGTTACACCACAGCTTAGTCCCCTCTGAATCTGTTCTGGATTCAGCCATGCATGACGGACATTTGTATAAAAGACAATGAAGTCCTTTTGCTCTTTGAGGATGGTCGATTTTTAACTTATTATCATACTGCCACTTAAAATCATCATACTCAAAGCTTTTTCGTATTCTTTCATTAATGACATCTGCCTTAAGACACTTAATCTCATCGGCAGTAATAATCTGTTCCATCTCAGCTTCCACATAGGTCTTTTTATTAATCTTATTCCACTGAGGACAGGTTACAAAATTACCATGAATACGAAGCACTACAACCGGAACCTTAAGCATTCGTGCCAGCTTTCCCACCGATTCAGGCAGAAATGAAGTACATCCATCCAGCGAATACCGTGCCTCCGGAAACAATACAAAAATATCTCCCAGCTTATCAATACAATATTTGATATTCTTTATAAGGCTGGTGTCTGCAATGAATTTTCTTGTCCCCAGCACTCCCAATGAACGCATAAGAGGCTCTGTATAGGTATTAAATCCCTCAAGGGTCATTACATTATTCATTGGATACGGATGAGTCGCTCTTGCCACTATATTAAAATCCACCATGGATGAATGAGTTACAAGCAGCAGGTACGGTCTGTGACATTTTTCCATATTAATTTTTTTAAGCTTAAACTTACGTTTTCTTAAATCCGGCCAGCTGATAATCCACTTGGCTGCCCACATAAGAAAACAGGGTCTGATTGGTTTTTTGTTAAAATCAAAATGTTTAATCTGTTCTTTTGTTTTCTTCGTTACTCTCATATTCCCTCACATTTATTGTAATTATTCTATGCTCTTTAACGCCTCCACAGGGTTAATTACATCTAACGAACGGTCCGTAATAAAGTTAACCACTATGGCAAATACTACAGATAATCCTGCTGATATAAAATAACTGTCCATACTTACCGTTGTCACAAAATTTATTGAAGACAGCTTAAGCACACCCATAAGCCAGTCAGTAAGTATATATCCCACCGGCAGACCAATTAATACTCCAAAGCCTGTAAGAATCATGGTCTCCTTATTTACATAGGCATGAACCTCCCTGTCAAAGAAGCCTAATACCTTAATAGTTGCAAGTTCTCTTTCGCGCTCCGATATATTGGTAGTTGCCAGTGTAAACAATACAGTAAATGCCAATCCTGCTGCCAATACAATTACCACATATACCACCATATTAAGAAGAGTAAATGCCGGTGCAAAATCATTTTTCATGCTTTCCACACTAATTGAAGATAAGATTCCATCCTGTCTGCCAAGTGTATCAGAAAAGGCAACCTCATCCGTACAACTATCAGACAATACCGCCAGAATACCATTAGCCTCATACCTTCCAAATAGCATTTCATAGGTATTCTTGGTCATATACACATTATTTCCAAGATAGTTCTTTACAATATAGTCTGCTGATACTGTAGCTCTTGCAAAGGTCATATCCTGCAGTGTTACATTTTCGTTTGCTTCAAAGCCCAGTACATCAGACAAATTCTTGGTAAGATATATTTTTCCGTCCTCAGGAACCGGCATTGTTCCATCAACTGCTTCCAAATGGATATATTTTGCATACTCTGCCACATTCTCCATTACAATTAACTGTGCCTTATCCTCTTTGCCCTCTGAATTAATAACCTTAATGGACTCCACATAAACACTGGTATATTCAGCAATATTACTATTATTTTCCACATAGTCAATAAGCTTGTCATTATCCTCTGCAATGGTCATAATATCATATTTGTATATATTATCATATTGCAGAGGCATAAGTGCCTGTACCGTATCCTTAATTCCAAAACCACACACAAGAAGACCTGTACAACCGGCAATACCAAACAGTGTCATAAACAATCTCTTCTTATATCGGAAAAGATTTCTTGCAGTTACCTTATTAAGAAATGACATATGTCCCCATACCGGCTTAATGCGTTCCAGAAATACTCTTGAACCGGAGCGTGGTGCCTTAGGTCTCATAAGTGTTGCCGGTGATGCCTTAAGCTCACTGGTACATGAAATCAAGGTTGCTCCAACAACTCCAACAACAAAGAGAAGCATTCCTGCCACTCCATATATAATATCAAATTTTATAAAATATTCCGGAAGCTGGTACATTACACCAAATATAATAAATATTATCTTTGGCAGAACCACAAAGCCGCATATATCGCCAAGTATTCCACCTGCAAGACAGGCACTAAAGGCATATATCACATACTTTCTTCGAATTTCACCATCGCTAAAGCCCAATGCCTTATAGGTTCCTATAAGCCCCCTGTCCTCCTCTACCATTCTGGTTATAGTAGTAAGACTTATAAGTATGGCTACTACAAGGAAAATAATCGGAAATGCTGTACCTATGGACTCAATACAATCTGCATCACTCTTAACATTGGCATATCCGCTTAAGGATTCCCGGTTCTGTATATACCATTCGCCCTTTTCGATATCTGCCACCTCTGCCTTGGCTTCGTCAAGCTCTGCAATTGCATCCGCCTTTTCCTTTTCAAAGGTTGCGATATTTTCAAGAAGCTCTGCTTCACCCTCTTCAATATCTGTTATACTTTCTTCAAGCTCTGCCTCACCCTCGAGCAAATCTGCAATTGCTTCCTCAAGCTCGGTCTGTGCTTCATTAAGATCTATTACACTCTCATCAAGCTTAGTCTGACCTTCATTAAGATCATTTATTGCATTTTCAAGCTCTACCTGTGCCTCTTCAAGCTCTGTTTTATTTGCATCAAGCTCTGCCTGACCTTCATTAAGTTCCTCAATATGGGCATTCAGTTCCGTCTGTGCAGACTCTAACAGCTTAATATTATCATGAATAGGTGTGTTCGCCGCAGCTAATATTTCTTTATTATTGTCAAGCTCCTGCTGGGCTGTATCAAGAGCAGCAAATCCTGCCTCCACCTCCGCTAAGGAAGCCTGATACTGCGCCCACGCCTCCGGCATCTGTTCGGTAATATATTTTCCCTGCTCATCAAGCTGTGCCTTGGCAGCCTCCAGCTGTTCCCTGTTGCTGTTAAGTTCACTTTGTGCCGCTTCAAGCTTAAGCCAGCCATCATTACGTTCTGCCTGAGCTGATTCAATCTCTAACCAGCCCTCATTTATCTCCAGCTGTGCTGACTCAATCTCAATTCTGCCATTATCTATCTCAGCCTGTGCCGATTCTATTTCTATCCAGCCTTCTTCTATCTCAGCCTGTGCCGATTCAACCTCAAGCCAACCTTCCACAATATCCGTCCCGGCTGATTCTATCTCTATCCAGCCTTCTTCTATCTCTGTCCGGGCTGATTCTATTTCTTCCCAGCCTTCTTCTATCTCTGTCTGAGCTGACTCTATCTCTTCCCAGCCCTCTGTTATCTCTGCCTTGGCCGACTCTATCTCTGACTCAGCCTCTGAAAATTCCTCATTCATCTCAGCTTCCGCTGATGCAATCTCCGAATTAGCCTCCTCGATTATCTCATCATAACGCGCCTGCTCCCTGACCTCTTTTATCTCACCATCAATCACAGCCATCATATCACTAATAAGCTTCTCATATTTATCGTCATAACACATTATTTCCTTTGCGTTATCAAGAGTAATATAAGCAATTGTATATACCTCACTGCTTACAGCCTCTGCTGTTACAAAAAAAGTATAATCCGTAGTATTTGTAGCTCGGAAGGATATTGCACCTGATGGACTGTTAATATCCGTAGGGTCGATCACGACACCGCTGATAACATATTCCTCGCCGGTAAAAGAGGCATCCTCATCCTCCTCTAAAAGCTCTGTAATAGTTACGGTATCACCTATCTGCTTACCGTTTTCCTGCACATACTTATCTGTTACTGCAATCTGCTTGTCAGTCTCAGGAAGAGTACCCACGATAATATAAGGAACATTTATTCCTTCCTGTGTCAGCACCTTAACCTCTGCAGTCTGTGTCAGCTCCCCTGTAACCACATGCACATTCTCACTGTAGCCTCCTTCTACGTCTGCTACACCCTCCAACATCTCAAGAGCTATAATATCATCATCCGTAAGTCCTAAAGTCGATACTATACTTATATCGTAGAGATTATGGGCATCAAAAAATTCATCCGCCGAATACCTTAAATCAACACAGGCTGCCCTTATGCCGTTAAACATGGTAACACCAAGTATAGTTATGAGCATCAGCGAAAAGAAACGCTTCTTTCCCTTTTTAATTGTCTGGATAATGTCCTTATTATATGCCATCTTCATACATCAGCCTCTTACCATTCTATCTCTGCAATCGGTATTGGATTAGGATTAGTAGTCATCTCTATTACCTTACCGCTTTTAAAGCGTATCAGCCTGTCCGCCATAGGTGCCAAAGCCGAGTTATGTGTAATTAGAATAACCGTAATATTGTCCTTCCTACAGGTATCCTGTAAGAGCTGTAAAATCTGCTTGCCCGTATTATAATCAAGAGCCCCTGTTGGTTCATCGCACAAAAGCAGCTTTGGATTCTTTGCAATGGCTCTTGCTATGGATACTCTCTGCTGCTCACCGCCTGATAACTGTGCCGGAAAATTATTCTTACGCTCTGATAAGCCCACCTTATCAAGTGTCTCTCCTGCATCCAGGGCATTCTTACACACCTGTACTGCAAGCTCCACATTCTCAAGAGCTGTAAGATTAGGCACCAGATTATAGAATTGGAATACAAAGCCTATATCAGTACGTCTGTACCCCACCAACTCCTTACCGGAATATCCTGCTATATTCTTACCATCTACAATTATCTCTCCATCCGTTGCAAAATCCATACCACCAAGAATATTAAGAGCAGTTGTCTTTCCTGCACCTGAGGAACCTAAAATAACAGCAAGCTCACCCTTTTCCACCTTAAAGGAAGCATCATTAAGAGCCTTAATACTGGTCTCTCCTGATATATATTCCTTGCTTACATGATTAAATTCTATAAATGCCATACTTAATCCTCGTTTCTATTACACTACTTATATAAGTCTTTTTTCCTAGTATATATTATATTTTATAAACATGAATTAATCAACCTGTGATTAAATGGTATTTGCAGATTTAACGAAACTTTAACATTTAGGAGCCTTACTTATTCACAAAAAAGAAAGGCTGCCGCCTGATGGCAGCAACCTCTCTGCATGAAATGTCTTATTTCTTCTTTTTTAATTTACTAAAAATTGAAATGCCTCTGTTAAATACCTGTGCCTTATATACCTTACCTGCTGCCACAACCATAAGCAATGTAAATACCAGCAGAATCACCATATATCCAACACCTTCAAGTACATTAACATTTCCAACAAGAATATCTCCCGGCAATACGAATGCACTTGTAACTGGTATAATACGTATAAGGGTAGTTACCCACTCTACATGCTGTGTCGGAAGCAAAATAGAACCAAAATAACCAAGCATTACTACCATCTGATAATAAGCATAGCATTGTCCTACTTCTTCTGCCTTACTTACAAATGAAGCTACAAAGCCTGCTACAACACTATAGAATAAGAAGCCTAAGCATATGCTTACCATAAACGATACCACAGCTCCTACTGAGAATGCAGTACTGCCCTCCTGCCCCTGCAAGAGCTTAAACACTTCAATAATCACATTATTATACTCAGGATAAATTACAGTCTTTGCAAGGATATCTCCTCCGAAGAAGCCTCCCACAAAGCTTCCTATCCATAAGAAAAGCTGTAATAATGCAACAACTACAGTAGCAGAAATCTTACCAAGAATCATTGCCTCAGGACGCACTGTAGTAAGCATTACCTCCATAAGTTTTGAAGATTTTTCTATACTTACAATATTGGTAATACTCTGACCATATATAACAGTCATCATGAATACTGCAAAAACAACCAGTATTGGCATAAGTGAGCTTACCAGCACCTCGCCTACGCTTTTAGCCTCTTCACCTGCTACAAGTGTCTCAACAGATACACCGCTCATGGCGTATACAAGCTTCTCCATAGCTATTCCAGATGATAAAAGCTTACTTTGTTCAATGCACATTTCAAAATCATTTAAAAGACTGTCCGCATCAGACTTCTTAAGTGCACTTCCGTTTGGAATAATGGCAGACATTACATATGTATTATCTTCATGGGTAAGCCTTAAAACAAGGTCATTTGAAGCATTCTCCCCAATTCCTGCCAGCACAGCCTGAACATCACCTGTAGCTGACTCAAACTCTATATCAGGATATTCCTCTCCGTACACCATTTTAAAGTTATCAATATATAAAACCGCCAGCTCACTTTCATCAAGAATATGAACTGTTGCAATAGGAGAAACCTCCTTAGCTTCCCCCTCCTGCACTACAGCCATTATTATACTGATAGCGGCACCTATCACTAATAATATCGCCGCCACCAATATTGTAGTCAGCTTAAAATTCTTAATCGATACGGCCTGCTTCCATGTAAAATCAAATATTGTTTTCCATCCGCTAAATGCTTTCTTTTTCATTTATGCATCCCCCTTTCTGCGTGTCTTTGAAATCTGAAGGATGTCCTTAAGCTTTAACACCTTGCCGTTATAGAAAATCATTGATTCATATACATTTGCAGTAAACATATATAATAATACCGTAACTGCTATTAAAATAACCAGACCGATAACTGCCACAAGTGTAGTAATTCTACCCATTAACAGCGTAGCAGGAATAATAAAAGGTGTAGCAATAGGAATGAGACTACATGTATTAATGATTATTGGACTTACATCTCCCATTATCTCCATAAGACAGATACCGATACCTATATATGAGCCCACCATCTGAGCCATCTGATACATCTTCATACCCTCTGCAAGCTCATCCATCTTACTAACTGAAGCACCAGCAAGACCGGCTAATATCGCATAGAATAATATTCCGACAAAAATAATTGCTGCTGCTAAAATAATATTAGCAATATTTATTCCCTCGAGCACTGATACGAAGGAGAATATTTCTGAAAAGCTCTTTGTATTTTCAGCACCGAGAACCATTCCCTGTACAACAGTAGATCCCACATAGCCCACACCAATTACAGCAAACTGAATAAGTGTAAGTGACAGACATGCCAAAATCTTACCAACGATTAACGCCATTGGACGAACATTAATCATTAAATATTCTATTACTCTGGTTGATTTCTCAGTAACAATCGAAGTAGCAATACTGCTTCCGCTTAAGGTAATAATCATAAGACATACCATAATACCGCCAAGCAGTACATAATACTCATCAAGAGAAATACCCTCCGGCTTTTCCTCCTCCGGCATAATCTCTCCTGTCTCGCTGGTAAATAATACCTCTGATACTATCGGCTGATTAATAAATGCATATTCCTCTTCGCTTACATCAATAACTGTGAGCTTCTTTGACTCAAAGTAGCCAACGAAGGTTTCCACCACCTCATCAGCTTCATCCTCACTAAAAGCTGTATCTGATGCCTTTATAAAAACAAGCTCAAAATAACCGCCTTCATTAAAGGCAATTCTTAAAGCAATTTCATTAGAATCCTTTGCATCTTCATAGCCTTTTATATAAGCATCAAAATCATCTGAATTCATTACCTGCTTTACATCAATCTGAACGTTTTCACAATTGGTTCCAATATAAGCATTCTCATAATCAATCGGAATTCCAACCTCATCAAATACCATCAGCTTTTCTATGGTAACAGGTGTACTTTCCTTTTCCTCATCACTGCCTCCGAACAATGCAAAAAGCGTTGGTCCGAACAGAATTGCAACACCCATAATTATTAAAAGGGCAAGATAGGACTTCTGCTTTATCCCCTGTATAAAAGAAAAGCGAAAGACCTCTTTCCAGCCGCTATAATCACTCTTCTTCATTCTGTGTACCTGCCTTCTCGATAAAGATTTCATTTAAGGATGGCTCACGAAGCTCGAAACGGACAACCTTCTTATCCTCTGCAAGTAAATCCGCAAGGAACTTTTTAGCCTGCTCCTCACTGCTTACCTTAAGCTGCTTACCATCCGGCGTATCTGTAATAATCGGAAGATTATGCTTCTTAATTATCTCATCAAAGGCTTCATCGCACTTAACAAATAAGTTCACACGACCATAGCCCTTCTTAATCTCATTTAAGTCTCCCTGTAATACCGCCTTACCACGATTTAATATGGTGATGTCCTTACAGAACTCCTCTATGGTTCCCATCTGATGTGAGGACATAATAAGGTATTTGCCCTTGCTAATCTCCTCACGGATAATACTCTTAAATAATTCTGCATTTACAGGGTCAAGTCCGCTAAGAGGCTAATCAAGAACCAGAAGCTCCGGCTCAGAAATAAGACCCGCCATCATCTGAATCTTCTGCTGATTACCCTTAGATAACTGGTCTGCTGTTTTTGGCTTTACCTTTTTCTTGCCAACCTGCTGAGGATATAAATACTCCTCAACTGCAAAACGCTCTGCCCAGAACTTAATCCTTTCCTTGGCAGTAGCTTTATTTACCCCTTTAAGCTTGGCAAAGTATAAAAGCTGGTCCATAAGTGTATACTTTGGATAAAGACCTCTCTCCTCTGCAAGATAGCCAATATTCATATTCATAGCTTCCATCGGCTTGCCATTCCACAATACCTCTCCGCTATCCTTTGCAAGCATTCCAAGAATCATACGGATGGATGTAGTCTTACCTGCGCCATTGGTTCCAAGAAGTGCATATACTCCCGGCTCCTTTAATTCGAAGGAAAGATGATCAACAACTATCTTTTCTCCATAGCTTTTAACTAAATCTTTTACTTCTAATGACATTATTTATGACCTCCTCATGTAGTAAAATCTGAATATGCATGGTATATGCATCCGAATTTTATTCTAACACCGTGCTAACGCATTGAAAAGCTGTACTTATTATCTATATTTTTAATATAAATCTGTTTTTTCTAAATATAAAACGCATTTATTTCGAATATTCCGAATTACTTCCAAGTATTACTTGACTTGCTTTTTTGGGTATGTTATTCTTTAGTTTAGGTAACAGTGTAGTTTCGGCTGCATAGTTATATCATAATTATTCATAAAATGGAGAGTAATGATATGAAGAGAATCAAAACACTTAAGACACGTGATTATTGTGAAAGTGCAAAGAAGGGCGGCTGTGGCGAGTGCCAGACATCTTGTCAGTCAGCTTGTAAGACAAGCTGCGGCGTTGCTAACCAGAAGTGCGAGAACGATAACAAATAAGGCATCTTACGATGTTGAAAATGCCGCCTGTATGGCGGCATTTTTTATGCAATACAGACATTGGAGCTGCTCGTCGAGTGTCAAATGGTGCTTTGCACCATTTTGTAGAATATCAAACAGCAGAATGCTAACAAGTTGTCATTCTGCTGTTTGATATTCTACAATGCGCCAATGGCGCATTTGACACATGATAGGCGGGTGCTCCGACATATATAACAAATTGGAGGAAATTATGGTTCACCAGTATAAATTAAACGGATACAATATAGTTTTAGACACCTGCTCCGGCTCAGTACATGAGGTTGATGAGGTAGCATATGATATAATCGCCATGTTTAAGGATAAGACTCCTGACGAAATCGTTACTGCCATCCTTAATAAATACCCAGACCGTGAGGATATAACAGAGGAAGAAATAAGACTCTGCATAGAGGATATTAATGAGCTTATTGCAGCAGGAAAGCTGTTTACAGAGGATACCTTTGAGAATTCAGCAGGTGTATTTAAGGCACGCTCAGGTAATGTAATTAAAGCTCTCTGCCTTCATGTTGCCCACACCTGTAATCTTAACTGCGCTTACTGCTTTGCCAGCCAGGGTAAGTACCATGGTGACAGAGCTTTAATGAGCTTTGAGGTTGGCAAGCGTGCCCTTGACTTCCTTATCGAGAATTCAGGCAACAGACATAATCTTGAGGTAGACTTCTTTGGTGGCGAGCCTCTTATGAACTGGGATGTGGTTAAGCAGCTCGTGGAGTACGCAAGAAGCGTTGAAAAGGAGCATAACAAGAACTTCCGCTTCACACTTACCACTAACGGCATGCTTATTGATGATGATGTTATTGAATTTGCTAATAAGGAAATGAGTAACGTTGTATTAAGTCTTGACGGACGTAAGGAAATCAATGACCTCACCCGTGTAGATTATCTTGGTAACGGAAGCTACGACAAAATCGTTCCTAAATTCCAGCAGCTTGTAAAATCGCGTGGTGGTGAGGGTTACTATATGCGTGGAACATTTACTCATGCTAACCCTGACTTTACCAAGGATGTATTCCATATGGCAGACCTTGGCTTTACCGAGCTTAGTATGGAGCCGGTTGTAAGTGCACCGGATGACCCTGCTGCCCTTACACCTGAGGATTTGGAGATCGTTAAGGAGCATTATGAGATTCTTGCTACTGAGATGATTAAGAGAAAGAAGGAAGGTCGTCCTTTCACCTTCTATCACTATATGCTTGATTTAACAGAGGGTCCTTGTATCTATAAGCGAATCTCAGGCTGTGGTTCGGGAACTGAATATATGGCAGTTACACCTTGGGGTGATTTATACCCTTGCCATCAGTTCGTTGGTGAAGAAAAATATAAATTAGGTGATATCTGGAAGGGTGTTACTAATGATGAGGTTCGCGAGGACTTCCGTGCATGTAACGCATACTCAAGAGAGGAATGCAAGGACTGCTGGGCTAAGCTCTACTGCTCCGGCGGTTGTGCTGCTAACGCTTATCATGCAAGCGGTTCAATCAGAGGTATTTATAAGCCGGGCTGTGAGCTGTTTAAGAAGCGTATTGAATGTGCCATTATGATTAAGGTGGCTGAGGATGCTGAATAATTAGTATGCATACTTATCATATAAGCTTATGATAATATAAGAGGTGGATTGAAATGCAAATCAATCCACCTCTTTAGCTATAACATTCTTTTTTTATTAGATTACATTCTTCAATTTCTTTGACAATTCAAAAATATTCTCTATTTCCCTGTTAACTGTATCAAGCTCAACAACTGCCCTTTCTGAGATATTTACACCCTCTGTTGATGCAGCGGCAACCTCTTCGCTTGTTGCTGAAAGGTGACTGATATTGTCATTAATAATGCCTGTCGCCTTAAGAATCTCCTTCATAATCTGCTCTGAGTCGTTAATATTCGCAATAAGGTCATTTACCTCTGCTTCAATCAAATCGAACTTCTGCTTGGCATCATCAATCATAATACCCTGCTTAGCAATGGTGTTGCTTGACATCTCCATGCTCTCATTAGTCGTATTAACATCTGAAACCAGCTCTGAAATAATATTAGTAATCTGGTTAGCAGACTCCCTTGTATTCTCAGAAAGCGTTCTAATCTCATCTGCAACTACTGCAAAGCCCCTTCCTGCTTCTCCTGCTCTTGCTGCCTCAATAGATGCATTAAGTGCAAGAAGATTAGTTTGTGACGATATTTGTAAAATAGCATTAATGATATTCTCTACTTCATCAACCTTAGCAGCCAGTCGTGTAATAGCCCCAACTGTGCTCTTATTAGCATTCTCTACAATATCAGCCTGTGTCTTAAGCTGTGTAATAAGCCCCGCGCCCTCATTAACCGTTAACTTAACCTTGTCAGAGGAAGAAATCATATTCTCGATACCCTGCTCCGCCTTATCTGTTTCCTTCTGAATCTCACCACACATCTCCGCCTGATCCTGTACAGCCTGAGCCGAACTGTTAGTGCTTCCTGCTATTTCCTTCATGGCATGGTCATTAGAAGCGATAGCCTTATTAAGCTCATCAAGTGATTTAGAAGCATTAACAAATCTGTCTGTAATCTCCTCTGCCACATTATGCATTACACCTGCCGCTTCTTCCTGTACCTTAGCCTTCTGCTCTATTTCACTTACATTCTCCGCATTATACTTCATAAGTAAGGTCATCGCCTTAATCGACCCTATACAGCATAATACAATAGTTACTCCGCCAAGTACCATCAAATCCTCTGTTACTGTTCCTAAAGAATACATTCTTATATAATGTGCAATATATCCAACTATAATTATAGAATTCCCCCATATAAGAAGCCTTCTGTTAAGATATGCAACACATACTATCAAAACAACCAGACCATACAGGAAAGTATATTCATTGTTATTTAAAAAGGATACAATCAGATACATAATTGCACCGCCACCGGCAATGCCAATCATACCTATCTTCTTATCCTTCCTTACTATAAAAAATACAGTAGCTATAATCATTGCTATAACGATTCCAACTATCTGAATAACAAGATTAGCGGTAAATCCATTATTATTTATCGCACCTACTAAAGTAAGTATTACACAGCTGCATAATATCATAATTGATGGATATGCTGACTTATTAGATCTTATGTATTGATGTGGTGTCATATCATTCTCTCCTTTGCATCTCCCAGTCTCTCACAGACTGTTTTATAGTTCTGATTATCTTTTATTATAGTACTTTTGTTCCTTTTTTTCAAGACTATACTATGTATTTATTAATATTTTTCAAAAAAAAGACTTCCATTATGACATCTGTCACAATAAAATCCCTTTTTTCATTAATCAACCATATATTCTTCTTCCTTCAAAAGCCTTAGATAGTGATTTGCCTCACGAAGAACATGGTCTGCAAGAAGTGGTATAATAATCGAACGGATATTGCAGCCTGTCAGCCCTTCTGTACCTGCTGCCTTAAAATCACGATAATCCTGTGTGGTTTCCAGCGTTCTTCTTGTAATTTCCTCACTCACACGATAATCCTGCTCCTTTGCCAGTTCACAAAGCTCTTTATAATCCTTAGTAAAAGCATCCGCCGCATCTATAAGCTCACACTCTGTCGGATCAAGAAGCCCTCTTATAAACTGCGCATGCTCCATCATAATCTGATTCCAAAATGCTTCCATTCCAGCCACATTCTTATTCTGCATACGTCCATTTTCAATATCCCTTATACTCTGTAAATACCATCTTGCTTCTCTCGTAATATGCTCGATAAGAAGAGGATAATTTGTTGTATAGAGATTACATGAGATAACCTTTTTAAGAATATTTTCCTTAAAGGATATTAAACCATTTAATAACTGTATGACCCTCCGATTTAACATTCTTACCTGTTGCATTGCCTCTCTGTCAGCCCCCTCACATGTACCTGCCTGCAATCTATGCGAAGCCCTTGTAATCTGAGTATTAATAGGTATGTCTGTTAGTTTATTTGTCTGCCTTTCCGCCATTTCCGTATACTCTGTAACCGCTTCTCCTGAATTAAGAACAATCACTCCCACTCTGCCATTTGCAAGCTCTACAACCTTTTCTAACACCTTTTCAAACTGGTCCCTGTACCAGTCAGCTTCCTTAATGTAATTACTTTCCTTTGCCGGAAAAGATGCCTGAAGAAATAGTGAGTGCTCCTTCATAATTCTGCTGAAAAATAAATGTGTTTCCAACGATGCTGTTATATATTTTTTCATTTTACAATACCTGTATGCTCTTTTTAATAGTATATGGTGAACATACCGTTTCGTTCTCATACTTAACTAATAAATATATGTGCCCTATACATGTTTTTATTCTGCTGTTCGGCAATCTAACCATCCACCTTACGACTTTCTACGCCTGCACCACATTATTAAGCTTCTCTGAAAGCTTCTTAATCTGCTCAACAATCTCAGACAGGCTTTCTGTTCCTGCGCTGTTTTCCTGCGATGCTGCTGTTACCTGTTCTAAGGCGCTACAGTTTTGCTGGGTGTTATTGCTAATCTGGCTCATGCCCTCTGCTGCCTCTCTGCTCTTTATACGAATTATTTCCGCAGCCTTATCAATGGCATGAATCTGACCTACCAGTTCTACGTTAGAGGATGTAATAAGTGTTGAAGTTTCATTTGCCTTTTTAATACTGTCCATACCACTTTGTGTTGAAAGCACATTCTTCTTCATGGCAACTACTGCACTCTCTGTATTATTAACTACATCATGTACGATATTTCCAATGTTCTCCACAGCGTTCTTGGTCTGCTCGGACAACTTCTGAATCTCCTCGGCAACAACTGCGAAGCCCTTGCCTGATTCTCCGGCTCTTGCGGCCTCTATAGTGGCATTAAGTGCAAGAATCTTTGTCTGGCTTGATATGCTTGTAATAGTTTCTACAATACCAATAATCTCCTTTGACTCCTCACCCAGTCTATTAATAATTGCCATACAATCATCAGTGCTCTTATGTATCTGCTCCATGCTGGCTGTAGCCTCAATCATACGCTTCTGGTTCTCCTTGGTATTATCACCGATTTTGTCAGTAAGATGGGCAGTTCTGTGATTCATGTCACTAAGCTCAGAAAGCTTTTCTGTAATGTCCTGAATACTTTGGTCTGCGTTTTCTACCGCTTTCGTATTCTCAGTTGAACCCCTTAATACATTCTCCGACTCCCTTGCAATCATCTGATTAGACTTTAATGAGGATTCCGTAATCTCAGAAAGCTCTGTTACCATGCCATATAAGGTTTCCGATGTACTGGCTGCATTTTCCTTCATAAGATTCATCTTATCAAGCATTTCCTTCTGTTCCTCAGCTCCCATCAGATTAGAAAGCATGGCTGCCGTTCTCGAACAAAGCATGGTAAATATGGCTGCAATGGCAATAAGAATCAATGCTCTCGGAATAATACCAAAAATAATTACGCTGTGAAACTGGGTAAAATTATCATCCTGTAAGGTATCTAGGAAATACGCCAGTATCTGTCCGATTGAAACACCAATAACCGTAAGCCCTGTCGCCAGAATATTAAGCCTCTTTGAAAAGTACAGACTTGCAATGGCTATTGAATACACATAAATTACAACCACATGATATGTAAGTGTAATACTAAGCAATGTTACAAATATGGTGGCACAAATCACATTAATATACTTAAGATATATCCCTTCCTTTTTCAGTATATTCACCAGTAATGTCGGCAGTAGAAGCAACGCACTTCCACCTATATATGCCAGGGTCATAATGGTATCATCTACTATAAATATATCAAGTACATTCAAAATATATATTATCGTAAAGATCAAAAAAGTAATCCTCATAACCTTGGCAACTATTCTGTTTGCCTGCTTTTCATTTTCAAGTAAAATTCCGTTTTTAATCATAAGACCATCCTCCTTTATTGTCTGTTCGCATTATAGGTAGCTTCCACCTTATCCCTGATGTCTAAAAATATATCTACTAACATCGGGTCAAAGTCTGTACCTCTACCCTCTTCGATAATCTTAAAGCATTTATCAAGAGGCATTGCATCCCTGTAGCATCTTTTCTCAGATACAGCATCAAATACATCCGCAATCGCCATAATTCTTGCACAAAGTGGAATTGCCCTTCCTGCCAGACCCTCCGGATAGCCCTTACCATTCCATTTTTCATGGTGATAACGAGCCACCTGATATGCCATTCTTGTGTACTGCTCATCTCCCAGATGCCCAAATGTCTCCTGCACTATTTTTCCTCCGCTTATGGTATGCTGCTTCATCGTGTCAAACTCCTCAGCAGTAAGCTTTCCGGGCTTTTGTAAAATTACATCCGGCACGGATATTTTACCGATATCATGCATTGGTGCCGCCATGCAGAGATTTTTCATATAATCCTGTGTCATAACCTCCCTATACTCGCCCCTGTTTTGCAGCTCCTCTACCATAAGCCTTACATATATGGTGGTTCTTTTAATATGACCGCCTGTGCTGCCGTCCTTATTTTCAACAAGAGTAGCAAAGCCCATAACCATTTCCTCGTGGTAGTGGGATAACTCGTCCACTGCTGTGGTAAGGTTTGACAACAGTGCCACGGTTCTTGAACAAAGCATGGTAAAAATCACCGCTACTGCTGTCAGCACCATAGCACGGGGAATAACGCCCCAGATTATGGTATCATACAGCACCGTAAAATTATCATCCTGCAATGTATCCATGAAAAATGCCAGTATCTGACCTATTGACACCCCGACTACCGTAAGTGCCGTTGCTATAAGGTTCAGTCTCTTAGAAAAATACAGGCTGGCAATGGCAATGGGATACACATAGATAACAACAACATGATATGTAAGCGTTGTGCTGATAAGCATTACAAACAATGCTGCACTTACCACATTAATGTATTTTACATAGCCTTTTTCCACCCTGAGTATATAAGTAAGTACTGTCGGAAACAGAAGTAATATACTGCTAAAGGCATATGCGGTATTCATGATTTTATCCCTTATTTCAAATATGTCCCACACGTTAAGCAGAAAAATCATAGTGAAAATACCAAAGGTACTTGCCATAACCTTTGCCACTATCCTGTTTGCCTGTTTCTCATTCTCTGTTAAAATTTTATTTTCCTCTAACATGTTCCTCCTCTCGGCCAAAAAGAGCCAATAAACCGTACATTAACTAATACTCGTCAACAGGTCTATTGGCTCTGCGTCTATACGTCTCTGCGTCTTTGCGTCTGGCTCTTTAATCATCTGTGTTATTCTATTTACTAGTTGCGAAGCATCCTAAACATTCCTGCTCTACAACAGACTCCAAATGTGATATCTTCATTCGCAGCCGGGATTTTAGCTTATATTTCTGCAATATTCTCCCTGCAATATCCTCCACCTGCAAGCGAACCATCTCTTCCACATGTTTACTCACAGCCTTATAGCCTGCCGGGTTGCCTGCATAGCCAAGAGGCACAACCTCTTTAACCGCTTCGCCTCCCTGTAACCATTTCTTCATAGCTTCCCTGCTTAGAGATGAGGATTTTAGCTGACTGGCAAGCTCCAAATCCACCTGCTCAGGACAAAAATAATTCATAACCGCCGTTTCAAAAGCTCCTGCATGAATATCAAATAAACCTCTTTCAGAAGGCTCCACCTCCTCAAACCACTCCATCTGATAAGGTGGTTCTGATACCAATAAAAACTCCTCATTGCCCTGCCAGCCATAAAGCTCCAAATCCATTGACTCCAACACAAGCCGGACATTAATGCCAAGCTCTGCATTCGCCCTCTTAATTGCCTCAACAATGGCTTTCACATGCTTAGAATCCCCATGATAACTAAAGCAATATATATCCTCAAAGCTCCAGCTCTTCATATTTTCAAAAAGCTCATATAATACCAGCTGCATAGTCCCCGGCTTTAATGAAAAGCTTCCCGGAAAGCTTCCGGTGCAATAATTCACACCCCAGTAATAAGGTGGTGCAATAACACTTTCCTGCCCCATGCCTTGCAGCTTTTCCTTTACCTTTTTGCATATGTTATAGCTCCAGTAAATATCGGAACCTAATGGAATATGCGGACCATGCTCTTCTATGACTCCGATTGGAAACAAGACCGGAAGCTTATTTTCTCCTGCCTGTGCTACCTCCTGCCAATTATATTCAGCCATGGTAGCTTCAAAAATTGATGTACTCATATTACCCCTCCTTAAAATATCAGCTAATCTGTTTAATCTTATATTATGCCTTTTTATTTTCCAGCTCAGCTCCATAGCTAAATATCAACGATAGGATAATCAGAATAATGCCTAGCAATATGGTGCTTTCGGTATTAAAATCCGGTCTGACCAGATTCACACTGCCATCATTCAGCTTTACTGACAGCTCATTAAATATCCCATATACAACCTCCACTAAAATCACCGCAACTAATGGAAGCACTATTGTTTTAATGCCAAGTGCCTTAATCTGCACCTACCACAGACAGTATCGCCGCCACACGTGCAAATATTTTAAATACACTTGTTACCTTTTGAATTCTTTCTAAACTGTTCATTTTACATTCTCCTTATGTATTTTCATTATAAAAAATGCAGAACACAATTACCATTTACTTATGATAATTGGCTCTGCGTCTTAGCGTCCGGCTCTTTAATTACTTTAATTATGAAATTTTCAATTTCAATTAAGGTTTCCTGCTTACACTTAGGGCAAAACAGCGGATACATCTTAAGTACTGTATCCTGCCGCACCTTATTTCTTGTTTTACTGCCGCATACCGGACATTTAACCCATTCTATTTTTACTTCCAAGCTTATCCCTCCCCACATTTATTTTTTTCTATCCTTAAGCTTCATTGCCTGTACCTTTTTTTGCAAAGACATGAAAGCTTCTTCCCCTTTCAAAATCCCAAATTCCGGCGCTTCAAAAACTGATACCAGCATATCATAAACTATTGCCTTTTCTCTTGGAAAATTCCCATCAAGAAGACTCTGTCTAAACCACACATCTAGCTTATCAAAATATGTGTCACTTTGCAGATAATTAATCTCTCCGCATAAATATTTTGATATCAGCTCCACATACCTTGTAAGCTGTGTCATAGCCTTATTATTTTGTCCATGATAACAATACAGCACTGCCATCTGATAAAGAAACTGTGACACATAGTAAAAATTAATTTCTTCAAGATTATAGATTTTTATTAGCGTTTCAATCCTAAATCCGGTTTTCTCGCATTTTTCCAAATCCTCTTTATGCAGCATCAGAAATTTGCATGCTCCGCTTATGAGCAATATCAGATGCATATACATTGTCACCTGTGCGAACGAATCCCCCTTTTCATGCTGCCCCATCTGTATATAAGCACTAAGCAGTACCTCTTCTCCCTGAATGGACAATCTGCATGGATTATTCATATCCTCAAGGGCTTCAACTACCTCACTGGTATTTCCGAGAAGCAAATCAACAATGGACTGTAAAAAAACAACATCATTACACAGACTAATGTTCCTGCATTTTTCTAGAATATGTCCACATAGTTTTTTTGACTCACATAAAAGCTCCTGCCGTCTCTCACCGGCAAGCATTTCATGACCAATCCACAACAATATAATCTTTTCTAAAAATTCATAGCAGGAATAGTACTGCTTCACATAGTCTTTGCATTTTGCCATAACCACAGAAAAATCCTTTGTGCCAAAATCAGCAGCTAGTTCCTCATATATCTTATGTATCTGCTCCTTCGTAAGATACATTTCGTATCCGAGAAGCGAATCTACAGTCACGCCAAAAAACATTGCAATCCTTGGAAGTAATAAAACGTCCGGTAAGGTCTGCCTCGTTTCCCATTTAGACACGGAAGCCTTTGTAACACCACAGAAATCTGCCAGCTGCTCCTGTGTGATTTTATGCTCCTTACGGAGGGCTATAAGATTTTCAGCCAAACGAATATTATCCATAATACTATCCTCCTCTATCTCCATTCTAGCTATTATCCCCCAAAAATTCAATGGAGCAAAAAGGTTATTCTGTCACAATTTGTCAACCTGTGCGATACTTTTATTGATATCACTCAACATTAATCCTTGGATATTATTATAGTTATTTTTTCATAGGTTTTCCTTTGTTTTTATCGCATTTTGCTTGTAAAACTTGTGATAATATGACATAATAAGCAAAAAGTACTATCCAAATACCATTCATAAATATACGGAGGTCAATCATGCCAAATCCACTACCGGAGGGTCAACAGATTCTCGTTACTCATGGCTGCTTTAGGGAACATTTCAAAATGGATTCCCTGCAAATGGCAACTGACCATTATAATATCGGAATAACCTTAAAGGGGCACAGAAGAACCATAACACCTCTGTTTTCCTACTCCTATCAGGAAGGTGATGTGGCACTTGCTCCACCATTTTTATTCCATCGCACAATTTCAGAAAGCGATGGTCCCTATGAGCGTATTATGGTTAAATTCTCACCGAAGTTCGTTGAACCATTTATAAATGAGGTAGGTCAGCACGTATTCAATAAGCTGTATGAAACCTTGGTGTATCATTTTTCCATAGAGACTCAGGAAAAAATCAAAACCATGTTTTTTGATATGTTAAATGAATATGAAAAAAATATGCCTTATAAGGAATTCATCCTGCAAGGAATGCTGTTTCGACTGTTTACAACGATTTTAGAGGAGCATATCCCAACCGCTCCGCTTATTAATCCAACGCCACTTACACCTCAGATAATAGATGCCATAGTCTATATGGAAAATCACTATAAACAGCAGCCATCCATGAATGAGGTCGCAAATGTAGTAGGCTTCTCAGCAGGTCATTTTTCCCGGCTGTTCCATGCACAGCTTGGTATGCCCTACAGCACTTATCTTAATAATATTCAGCTCCGTCACGTTCAGATTCTGCTTGCAAACACCAATATGTCCATTATGGATATCGCCCATGAAACCGGGTATTGCCACGGTGATTATTTATCTGCACAGTTTAAAAAGAAAATGGGAGTATCTCCAAGAGAATACCGAAAGCTCTGTCTTGCCGGGCAAAAGCTTGAGCCGATTCAGTAATGAATCGGCTCAAAATTATTATTTCATATTTCTGATTATTCTTTGTATACTTTTCTCAGTCAGATAATACTTTTCTGCCAAATCAGCCACCCTGACTCCCGAAAGGTACTCTGCATATATCTGAGTATTACGCTTATGCAGCTGTTCTCTTGCACCGGTTCTTGTACCCCATGCAGTCTTACTATCACCCTTCTTAGGTATGTATAACATCTGACCCTCTGCGTATTCCTGTATCTGTTCCACCAGCTTAGCTGGCAGCACATCCTCAGCTTTAATATAGCCCATGCCTGCCTCCTAATATTATACTCTTAGGAATAGCACCAGCTATGACAATCTATAATGTTTTATTGCAATAGCCCGTGCTATGCAAGCATCTCAGCTCTTCCCATACAGTTACCTCCTTGGTTAGAATATAAATTAACTGGTTATAGTATAGCATAAAACTATATATTGTAGTAGCACATAAATGGGTTTAATTATTTTGGTGCCGTTAAGCTGCTTTTATTTTTTTACTATGAATTAGCGAAGCTTCCTTCTTTTCTTTTTGTATGCTATCAATACACAAGCCTAACGCATCAACTGCCATTTCATAGGCTTTATTCATATCATCTCCTTGTGTAAAACATTACGGAAAATCAGGAAATGTTATCCCAAAAACACCATCCTCTGCTTTGTGAAATATGGCAGGGTAAAATAATTTATTCATTGTGATACCTCCGTGTTTAATTGCAGGCTATTTTATTCCTGCCTGCTTTAATATTGCCTGTTCTAATCCTTAATCTCAAACATAACAAAACCTTGAGAAATCGCCATCTCCCAAGGTTTTATCAACAACCAATCTACAAATTTATTTCTTTAAAAACACTATATTTTCTCTCCAGAAGCCTGCATATATACTGCCAGCATCCTAGCCACAAAAAACATGATTGCATACTCGTCGTTCTGCCAAATACGAAGATTTCTCGGTTCAGCACATATCAGATATCCAAAGGTTTCATCCTGTATTCCGATTCTTATAATTAATACAGTTTCAAACTCTCGGCTCCTGCATAATTGAAACATACTAGGTGATTTAGATTCTATATCTTTTATCTCATTTGTAGTATAAATATCATCTTCTATAAGCTTATCCAAATCATTTACTATGCCTAAAGAATCGCCGACACTAACATTTCTAAAATGATTGTCATTGCCCACATAATACAAATCAGATATCCGCATATCATCATTCAGTATATCAAGCATTGCCTTTAGCTTATCAGATAACCCTGGCTGAGAATCAAATTTACAGGACAAATCATGAAAGATAGTATATATAGCTCTACCTGCCAACTCTTGGATTGATATGTCTTTATGCTTTTCTTCTACATAGATAATATAACAGTTTCTACCTTTTGTCTTACCTCTGTATAGCGTCTTGTCTACCAAACCAAACAAAGACATATAGTCCTGCGCATCCTTAGGAAATATGGCACTACCTAAAGTTCCTGTTACAAACGGTGCACAGTCTCCAAGACTGATGTTTTTCCGAAGAACATTATAGTCAGAATAAAGACCTGTAAAGCAAGCCTTTATCGCATCATAGCTAAGGTCTCTAAAGTTTACAATCAGAAACTCATCTCCACCATATCTGCCTGCAATACCATAATCTTCAAGATATCTTTCCAGATCATTTGATAATCCGGCTAACACACCGTCACCTGTTTTGTGACCATAAGTATCATTAATAAACTTAAAGTTATCAAGATCCAAAAGCGCCAAAGTAAAAGGAACCTTGTTCTCAATAAGATTTTGTATAAATTCTAACATATATCGTCTGGAAACGAGCCCTGTTAAAGAATCTACAACATTGCTTATATCTCTTGACTTGAATACTTCCTCAAAGTACGGATACTTTAATAATTGTTCCTTAGTATACATTCATTCCTCCAAATAAAATTGCATTTTGACAACAATTTGCAAAACATGTATGTATGAAAATATTACTAATACTATTATACTATACAAAGAGGTTCAATACAATGTTTATTACCTTTTCTCATATATCTACTTCTTTAACAACTGATTTGAAAAATATTGTGCTGCAATAGCGTATTCCATATCATCCTCTATATACATAACTATAGGATTATTCTCCTCATCTTCTTCCACCTCATAAAGCATATAGCTTTGAGAAAAATCTAATTGCTTTTTCCCTTTAAGTGGAAGTAAAGCAAAATATTTTTTATTATTAACCTCAAAATAAGAATAAACGCCGCA
>JAZQLB010000389.1:0-21890 GCA_045542475.1 Lachnospiraceae bacterium
TTGGTGCATCTCCTATCTGCTGCATTGAAGAATTCTTATACTCCTCAGAAAACAGCTCTGTAATAGCCTCTGCCGAATAGTCTGACACCACATTTCCCGGCATGCTGTATGGAACACTAATTTTCCACGGCCACACCAGAAAGAAAAATGGAATTATCCACAAAAGCATTATAAATCTTTTTGGTACTCCACACTTAATCAATATAAATCTGCTTAATACCACCAATATAATAATAAATACTGCCTGCACACTCATGCTTATAAGCTGACTAAAAAATCCAATCATGTTAATCCCCCTTATCTGTTCGCATCAATAATTTTCTGCAATTCCTCAATTTCTTCATTACTTAATTTCTTCTTGGAAACAAATGCCGCCACAAAGCTTGGAAGTGAGCCCTTAAACGCTTCCTCTACAAATTCCTCACTCTGCTTTGCCTGAAATTCCTCATAGGTCAGCATTGAGGTTACGCAGCCCTTTTCGTTTTTAAAAATCCCCCTGTCGCATAGTCTCTTTAATATGGTGTATGTGGTTGACTTCTTCCAATTAAGCTTAGCTTCAGCAAGCTTAGCCAACTCTCCTGAGCTGATTGGTTCGTTCTTCCATATCATAGTAGCGAACTTCATTTCAATTTCTCCAAGACGGTAATCTGCCATGGCTATTCCTCCCTTTTATAAATTCTACAACTTGTAGACTTGTTATAATTATTCTACATCTTGTAGACCTGCTTGTCAATACATTATTCAAAAAAATACCATGAAAGCACCCCGCCTTCATGGTATTTCAATTTCTACATATATTCTATGTACAATATTTATTTTTCTTTATTTGGTTTAACAAATAATAAACTAAATACAAGTGCTGCAACATAAAGAATAATTGTTAAATAAAGCACTGTCTGATATCCAACAGGATTTACCATGTAGCCGTCAACCTCTACATACTCACCAAAGTTATTAACAATTAATGTTGCTAACTGGTTACCTGTAAGACCTGCGAATGCCCAAGCTGATAATGTAATACCGTGGATAGCACTGATATTACTCATTCCGTAGTGGTCTGAAAGTAATGTAGGTACGTTAGAGAAACCACCGCCGTAGCCTGCATTAACAGCCATGATTAATACAAGAACAAGGATTGTTAAGCCCATGTTACCTGCACCATTCTTAATACCACCTGTTACGATTACAAGTGCTGTAAGTGCGATTGACATGATGAAAATAAGCTTGTAGATAGTATTTCTATCCTTCATTTTATCTGCCCATGCTGAGAAGCCTAAACGTCCACCTGCATTGAAGATTGCTGATATTGTAGAGATAATACCAACTGAACCGGCAAGACCGATACACTTAACAATAGCCTTCTCCTGTGAAATAAGAGCAAGACCACATGTAATGTTAATGTAGAACATTAACCAGATACCAACATAGTTCATAATTGGTCTTGTCTTAATAACATCCATAATCTTAGGAGCCTTCTCAGACTTCTGTGGCTCATGCCATCCCTCTGGCTTCTTAAGTAATAAATGACCAATAAACATTGCTACAAAGTATACTCCGGCAAGAATCCAGAACATCTTATAAATCTCACCATTCTGGTTGTCACCAAGCATAGACTGCATGATTGGGCTGGCAATAGCCTTAGCTGCACCAAAGCCTGCTACCGCAAGACCTGTTGCAAGACCTTTTCTGTCGCTGAACCAAAGCATTAATGTCTTTACAGGTGAAAGATAACCTGTACCAAGACCAACACCCATAATAAAGCCGTAGCAAAGGTAAATTCCCCATAATGCAAGCATGCTTCCCTTATGCTGTCCGCCGTACCAGATAAAGAAACCTGTACCTGCCATACCTAAAGCAAAGCAGATAGTTGCAATTAATGATGACTTGTGAATATCCTTCTCTACTACATTACCTAAGAATGCTGCTGACATTCCGAGGAAGAAAATAGCAAAGCTGAATGCCCACTCTGTTGCGCTCTTAGTGTGTCCGATATAATCAGCTATATCCTGGCTGAAAATTGACCAGCAGTAAACTGTACCGATACTACAATGAAGTAATAATGCTGGGATTGCGGCTCTAAACCACTTGTTAGTGCGCCATCCACCGTTCTTCTTAACGTTCTCACTCATAGTTCTTACGTCCTTTCGTGTTTTCTGATTTTGTATATATGTAACTTTTATAGGCTCTGTTATTAATGCTAGCAGAAACCAAACAGACATATTATATACCTCTTAAGTACTATTTTCAAGTGATTGCTTTGTATTTTTTTAAGAAATATTTAAGAATTCTATTATATTTACTCCATCATCTCCATTGTCACTCTGTTCCATCTGTATTTCTCCAAATCTACTTTATTCCCTTCAACTACAACCCCCTCATTTTCCAAGAGAATAATCTGTCGGTTTGCACCACCAAATGCAAATGCCCTTGATACTTCCCCCAGACGATTTACTACCCTGTGACAGGGTATGTGTTCCGGATCCGGATTGACATGAAGTGCATAGCCCACTACTCTTGACCATTTTTTATTTCCTGCAAGTGCTGCTACCTGACCATAGGTTGCTACCTTTCCCATCGGTATCAGCTTTACCACATCATAAATTAATTCAAATGTTGACTTATCCATATTTTACCTCATCCATAATAGCTCTACGCTGCATATCTCATATTATATCATAGATACGTTTTTTCCGAAAATCGAGAATTAATTATAGAAAAGAGAGCTTTGTCCATTGCCAAAACTCTCCAATCTGTAATCCTATCTAAAAATAATATCCTCCCTCCCCGGCCCATTAGAAATCATAGTAATCGGAAAGCCCAGCCTCTCCTCAATAAACTCAATATACCTCCTGCAATTTTCCGGCAGTTCCTCATACTTCCTAATCCCCCTTATATCGCACTTCCACCCGGTCAACACCTCAAATACCGGCTTAGCCTTCTCAAGAAGCGTAGTAGTTGGGAAATCAGTTGTTACCTCACCATCAATCTCATACCCCACACATACCGGAATCTCATCAAGATATCCCAGTACATCAAGCACCGTAAAAGCAACATCCGTAGTTCCCTGTAAACGGCAGCCATATTTGGAAGCCACCACATCAAACCATCCCATACGCCTTGGACGTCCTGTTGTTGCACCATACTCGCCCCCATCACCGCCACGACGACGAAGCTCGTCTGCTTCATCACCGAAGATTTCCGATACAAAGGCTCCTGCACCGACTGAGCTTGAATATGCCTTGCATACTGTTACAATCTTCTTAATCTCATATGGCGGCACGCCTGCGCCGATTGAACCATAGCCCGCAAGAGTTGATGAGGAGGTAACCATTGGGTAGATTCCGTGGTCCGGGTCCTTTAGAGCACCAAGCTGACCTTCAAGTAGAATGTCCTTTCCCTCTTTAATGGCATTCCATAAATATAAGGAAACATCACATACATAGGGCTCCACCATTTTTTTATATTCCATAAGCTCATTAAATATATCCTGAGCTGCTAAAAGAGGCTTATGATATAAATGCTCTAAGATTACATTTTTAGTATCGCAAATTCGCTCCACCTTCTCCATTAACGCTTCCTTATCAAATAATTCACTTACCTGAAAACCAATCTTGGCGAATTTATCCGAATAAAATGGCGCAATCCCCGACTTAGTTGAACCGAAGGATTTCTTACCAAGCCGCTCCTCCTCATACTGGTCAAATAAAATATGATATGACATCACAAGCTGTGCCCTGTCAGACACTAATATCTTAGGAGCCGGAACGCCCTTTTCCAGAATTCCGTTAATCTCCTTAAATAGCATTGGTACATTAAGGGCAACACCATGACCAATAACGCTGGTTGTATGGTCATAGAATATTCCCGATGGCAGGGTATGAAGAGCAAATTTGCCATAATCATTAACGATTGTGTGTCCGGCATTAGCACCGCCCTGATAGCGGACAATAATGTCGGCTTTCTTTGCCATCATATCGGTAATCTTACCCTTTCCTTCATCTCCCCAGTTTGCTCCAACTACTGCTTTTATCATTTATACCTCGATTCTGCACAGCTAGAAAGCCGGCTATTATACATTAATTTCTACTGCTACTCCAAGAAGCTCCTTATTTGCTTCAAGAATAGGATTTATTACATTAGCAAGAAATGTCTCTACCTGCTCCTTTGAACGCCCCACATATTTAGAAGGCTCCATTGTATTCTGAAGCTCCTCAATAGATAAGTTAAAGGCAGGATCCGTAGCAATTAGCTCCAACAGGTTATTATCCTTACCCTCTACCTTCACATTTTTTCCTGCTTCCATTGAAAGCTCACGAATTCTCTCATGAAGTTCCTGACGATTGCCTCCATTTTTCACGGCATCCATCATAATATTTTCTGTTGCCATAAAAGGCAGCTCGCTCATAAGTCTCTTCTCGATAACCTTAGGATATACCACCAGTCCGTCAACCACATTCAGGCACAAATCAAGAATTCCGTCAGTTGCAAGAAATCCTTCAGGAATTGACAATCTCTTATTGGCTGAATCGTCAAGTGTTCTGTCAAAGCACTGTGTTGCTGAGGTTATTGGCGGGTTAAGAGCATCTATCATAACGTATCTTGAAAGTGAAGCAATTCTCTCACTTCTCATAGGATTGCGCTTATACGCCATGGCAGATGAACCAATCTGACTCTTCTCAAAAGGCTCCTCAACCTCCTTTAAATGCTGTAAAAGGCGGATATCGTTACTCATTTTATGGGCAGATGATGCAATTCCTGCGAGCACATTTGCAACACGCATATCCACCTTACGTGAATAGGTCTGCCCCGATACCGGATAGCACTCCTTAAAGCCCATCTTCTTGGCAATCATAGGATCTATTTTTTCAATAGTCTCATGGTTTCCATCAAAAAGTTCAAGAAAGGAAGCTTGTGTTCCTGTGGTTCCCTTTGAACCAAGCAGCTTCATAGCACCAAGCACATGCTCCAAATCCTCCAAATCAAGACAGAATTCCTGCATCCATAGTGTTGCCCTCTTACCAACTGTGGTTGGTTGCGCAGGCTGAAAATGCGTAAATGCAAGTGTTGGCAGTGCCTTATACTCATTAGCAAAGTCCGCCAGCTCACTTATAACATTAACCAGCTTTTTCTTAACCAGCTTAAGTGCTTCTGTCATAACAATAATGTCCGTATTATCACCCACATAGCACGATGTAGCACCAAGATGAATAATTCCTGCTGCCTTAGGGCACTGCTGACCATAAGCATATACATGGCTCATAACATCATGGCGGACCTCCTTTTCCCTTGCACGGGCAACGTCATAATTAATATCCTCTGCATGGCTCTTAAGCTCATCAATCATTTCTTTAGTTATAACAGGCTTGCCATTCCGGCTAAGTCCTAATTCCATCTCTGTTTCAGCAAGTGCAATCCATAGCTTTCTCCATGTCCGGAATTTCATATCCTGTGAAAAAATGTACTGCATCTCCTTACTTGCATAACGCTCTGATAACGGGCTCTGATATATATCTGTTCTCATTTTTTTCTCCTCTTTTGATATTTTTATGCTAATTCTAGACGCTTATACACCTCTGCATAAGCCTCTGCTACATTTCCTAAATCCCTACGGAAGCGGTCTTTATCCAGCTTTTCGTTGGTTTCAACATCCCACAGACGACAGGTATCCGGTGAAATTTCATCGGCAAGAATTATTTCTCCATGAAAACGTCCGAACTCCAATTTGAAATCAATAAGCTTAAGTCCGGCATTTAAGAAATACTCCTTAAGCACTTCATTCACTCTAAATGCATATTTCTTTATGGTATCAAGTTCCTCCCAACTGGCTAATTCTAAGGCTCTTGCAAAATTATCATTTATAAGCGGATCTCCTAATTCATCATTTTTATACGAAAATTCAATGGTCGGCTCTGAAAATACCGTTCCTTCCGGTACTCCCAGCCGCTTAGAAAAGCTTCCGGCTACCACATTACGCACAATAACCTCAAGAGGCACAATGTCAACTCTCTTAACCGCAGTCTCCCTGTCATTAAGCTCCTCAATATAATGATTAGGAACCCCCTTCTTATCAAGAAGCCTGAACACATGATTGGTCATTCGGTTGTTAATCGCACCCTTTCCGGTGATAGTCCCCTTCTTCTCTCCGTTAAATGCAGTTGCATCATCCTTATAGGAAACTATGAGTACATCCTCATCCTCCGTTAAAAAAACCTTCTTTGCTTTTCCTTCGTATAGCTGCGCTAATTTCTGCATAGGAAGCCCTCCTGTTATATGAATTGTTAATTAAGAGTCCGCTTGAGGACTCTTGCGCCGCCGAAGCGTCGCATTTATGCGACATTTACCTTTGCTTCGGCGTGTGCATCACGTCCGGCAGGACTTTTTTGATTTATAGGAAATTGAATAATTTCCTATAAATCAAAAAAACAGCTACCCGTCCCATTAGGACGAATAGCTGCACTATCCGCGTATATACCTATTTGCCACACGCCATTGTGTGACCGCCTTTTATCGAACAAAGTCGCTGTTTTCATTATGTATGTATGCCTTATGCAATACACTACAAACGTAAAATATCATATTGTAATTCCGGTGTCAATCACTGACTTTAGTATATAATCCGACTTATTTTGCATATTCCATACTCTGATATTCCTTTGGCGTAACACCATTATACTTTTTAAATGATGTTGCAAAATAATTGGAATTATTAAATCCGCACCTTTCTGCCAGCTCTCCTACTGACAGCTTTTCATTTGCCATAAGAATCTTCGCATACTGAAGCCTTGTATATGTAACATACTCAGAAAATGCACAGCCTACCGAAGCCTTAAATAATCTTGAAAAATAGCTTGGTGACAATGCCACCCTTTTAGCAACCTCCTCAAGCGACAAATCACCTGTAAGATTCCTGTCTATATATATCATCGCCTCATAAACCTGCTCATTAAATGAAGATAAATGTATACCATCATCCACTGGCGCAAGCCTCCTCTGATAAATAGTCAGAATAAGGTTTTGCAGCATATTCTTTAGCATAAACTGGGAGTATTTGGAATGCGAATTGTAAACCGCCAGCATATTCTCAAACTGTGGTCTGATAATCTCAAGACTCTCCTTTGAAAATTTCATATATTCCATATGCATCCCGATAAATTCCTTTTCACCAATTAAATCTATTACAGGCTGCACAGCTTCCTTTTTATACTTTATAACAAATCTTTTATAAGGCTCACCTGATACCGGCATATTACGATGATATATATCCGGCAGTGCAAAACCTATGGTCTCGCCACGGGCATAATATATTTTGGTATGAGTGAAATATTTCCTGTCACCGCCCAGATTGTAGCCAATCGTATACCATCCCTTTGCTGCCTGCATGGTGGACATGGCATAATCTCCCGGCAGCTCCTTATAATCAATATAGACATCCTCTCCTGCTTTTAGTGGTTCTGGCATGTTCGCTCACTCCTCATATAAATTAGTATTACTTCTTTTACATTTATAGCATAATTTTATACAAAATGATAAAAAAAGCAATGAGATTGAATGAAATAGTAATTTTTTTGTTCTATAATGTATTTAACAAATGAGGGAGGAAAAATAATGCTTAAAGAAATATTCTATGACGGGCTAAAGGATGCCATAAAAAGCAGCTTAGGAATATTTAAAATCATGTTACCTGTTTCACTTCTAATGGCAATCTTAAATTATCTTGGGGTTATCAGCTGGCTAAGTGTTTTTTTACAGCCGACAGCCAGTCTATTAGGGCTTAGCGGACAATCTATTCTCGTATTATTATCAGGTTACTTGGTTAATACATATTCAGCAATCGCACTAATGCTGTCTCTTAATTTACCGTTAAAGGAAATCTCTATTTTATCAAGTATGATTTTATTAAGTCACACACTTCCTGTGGAGCTTTCAATCCAAAAGAAAGCCGGAGGAAAAATGTGGTTACTGTTTCTTATTCGAGTAGGTTCAAGTATCTTAACCGGATTGATATTAAATCTGATTTTGCCGGGAGGGAATGAAATCACAGCCTCTGGCGCAGCGCTGGCTGCATCCACTGAAAACTTGACTTTACAGGATGTATTGAAATCATGGTTAATAGAAAATGTAACCGTAGTAAAAATATTTATAATAAACATTACCCTTAATATAGCTTTCAAATTATTAATTAAGTTTCATATCATAGACAAGCTTAGCAATCTTTTAAAGCATATAATGTTTTTATTCGGATTAGCAAAAGAATCAGCTCCCTATTGGCTGATAGCAAATGTTATTGGATTAATATACGGCTCGGGAATATTAATAACCGCTAATGAAAATAACTCTTTAGAAAAAGAGGAAATCGGTAAATTAAATATTTCAATATGCTCCATGCACTCCTTAATACAGGAAACCGCCAATTTTCTGCCACTTGGACCTAGTATATTTGTTTTGGTAATACCTCGAGTAATAACTTCTGTTTTTTCTGTTTGGATATATAATTTTGCTACAGAAGCAAAAAAAGCTTTGCGAACAACATGATATAATGAAGCGTAGGGCCTTGTTGAATATGACATTTTCATTTACGAATTATAATATCTTAATTTCACATAAAAAATCTCCCAAAACCGTGTATTGCAGCACATATAATACACGATTTTAGGAGATTTTTATAATTATTCAATTTTACATTTCTTCTACAAATGATTCTATTGAACTAACCCCAGCAGAAAGTTTAAGCCATCGCCTTAATACATCAATATTATATTCTGAGCTTATCCGCTCCCTTAATCCTTCCGGAACATCCCCTATTTCTTCTAAAAGACTCAATATGGATTCCGATATACCGATTGCAATTCCTTCCTGTCTTCCATCTTCCTTAACATCATAATCATGCAGTAATGTCTTCATATATTCCACTCTCCATTCCCTATTCATGCGAGCCTTTGAAACCTCTTCATTAAGTCTCCTTGAAAAGTCTCCACTCACCTTATTTGTTTCTATGTAATCTAAAAATTCTGCCACAGCATCTGTTACATTTATTTTATCAGCCTTGGTATTATAAAACAATATCGTTCTGCCATCCTTAAGTGTAAGACTGTCCTTTTCTTTGCAGATATTCTCAAAGGTATAACAACTCAATCCCTCTCCAAAAGGGTCAAAGGTACATATAAATATAACATAGCTATTCTTAAGCTTGTCATACCGCTGCCCCTTCTCAAGAGTATTCAAATCAACCATACCCTCGTAAAATCTTGCTCTCTTTGGCAGCAGCCTAATCTGGTCAGGCTTCTTATTATTCTGCATTTCTGTATCGTAGATTATATTTACATCATCCTCTACATACACATCATAGCGAACGCCCTTGCCATCCTCAGTTATCTTAACTGCTTTCTGAGCTTCAATAACACTGATGTCTTCAATCTTATTGCCGGTAAGAAGCTCCAACATGGTTATGCACAGCTCTTTATTTTGCATAACCTTTCCAAACATAAAATCATCCTTAAGCGTAAGCTCCTCGTAAATCTGTGAACCACTAACTATATTAGTTCCCTTACCCGTCTGCCTATCCTTCATAAGCAATTCTCCTTTCCTATATGCAGGAGAACTGTTCCTTATAAGAAATCCCCTGCTATTTTCACCTTGTGAGATTTAGCATAGATTCCTTATTTAACAGAAAGCTGTAACACAGCCCCTTTGAAAGATATAGAACTTTGAAATAATAGAAATTATGCTAATAATATATTAACATAATTCACGCAAAATAACAAGGTATTTTACTAAAATCACTTTAAAATACTTATAAATATTTTTACAGCATAATTTTATACAAAAACCGCAAAAAAGCAATGAAATTGAATGAAATAACCACTTTTTTGTTATATAATAAACTAAACAAATGAGGGAGGAAAATACAAATGAAATCAAAACACTTCATGAGCTGCTGCCGCAAATACAGCTTTTATTTTGTGGCAGAGCTAATCTTAGCCTACATTCTTGCCTCGGTAGTGGTTAAGGGCAACACCATTATCGGAGATGCTATTGACACAATGTTAGCAGGCGAAAATGTAGAATTCAAAGCATTTATAGCAACACTACTGCTGCTTACTGCCCTTGGCTTTATTGTAGCATTTCTAAAAAGCGTATCTGCTTCCAAATTCAGCATTAATGTACAGGCAAAATACAAAAATATGGTGGCAAAGAAGCTATACCGCCTGCAATACCGCTATTTTGACAAAAACGGTTCTGCCTCCGTGCTAAATAAGGTTAATACAGACATTGCCGAAATCGACACCCTGCTTAACCAGAACATTCCGGAGCTGTGTACCAATATAGTTGCAATGATTACTTATGCGGTATATGTGGGTCAGATTAATATCGGACTTTTAATACTTATTCTTATCTGCTATCCTTTTGTTTTTCTTTTTACTAATAAGGTGGTTAGAAAAATCGAGAGCCTTAAGAAGATTTTCCGCCAGAAGTCGGATATTATAACTGAGATTTCACAGGACTGTATAAGCGGGATTTTGGTGCTGCGAGCCTTTGGCGCAGAGGATTATTTCCAGAATAAATTAAATGCGGCTGCCGATGATTTGGTGGCTAACGAAGAAAAACGTGTGCACATAACCAATAGTGCCCTGATTGTGCGAAGAATGCTCCAATGGATGCCTAATATCATAAGTGCCGTATATGCTTATATTATGGTTCTTAATGGAAACATCAGCCTTGGAGAATTAGTAGTTTTCCTTATGATATTGCAAAGATTCGTGGATGCCTTTATAGGAGTGCCATTTAATCTGGTGGATGCCAAGGAAAATATGGTCTGCGTAAGGCGTGTGGAAGAAATTCTCACAGAAGCTGACGAGCCAAGCGGCACTGCCACAGATGGTATCGACACTGACACTGCCATCGCCTTTGAAAACGTAAGCTTCTCCTATGTTGATGATAAACAGGTATTAAATAATCTTTCCTTTAATATTAAAAGGAATACAAGCGTAGCCTTTGTAGGCGATTCCGGCGGCGGTAAAAGTACAATCTTTCATCTGCTATGCGGTTTTTACCCTGTGAATAAGGGAAGCTACCGCTTATTCGGAAGAGAATTTAGTGAGTGGAATGTAGAGGCTGCCAGAGAGAATATGTCCTTAGTATCCCAGAATGTTTTCCTATTTCCGACAACCATTAAGGAAAACGTCCGCTATGGCAATCTTAATGCAACTGATGAACAGATAATAGAGGCTTGTAAGAACGCCAGAATTCACGATTTTATTATGGGACTTCCTGAAAAATATGACAGCATCGTAGGCGAACGAGGCATCCTTTTATCAGGCGGAGAACGTCAGCGTATATCCATAGCAAGAGCTTTTTTAAAAAATGCCTCTATACTTCTGCTTGATGAGCCAACCTCTGCCATAGATGTTGAGACTGAAAGCCTTATTAAGGAAGCTATTGATAAATTATCGGATAACAAAACCTCCATCACCATTGCTCACAGACTGTCCACCATTCAGAATGCAGACACCATTATGGTGCTTAAGGATGGTTACATAGTTGAAAGCGGAACACACGAGGAATTACTAAAAAATAATAACGTATATGCCGGAATGTATGGCAAAGAAGCAGGAAAGGAGGAAATGCACTCATGAAACAGTGGAACATATTTGCTAAAACAATGAATATAATGGGAAAACGCTGTGGTATATATCTGCTCGGTATATTTTTTATGAGTACGGGATGGGCTGCATTCTCCGTAATGACCTCCCTACTCCTTAAAAATGTAGTTGATGCGGCACAATCAGGCGGTGTAAGCCAGATTCCCCTCATTATCGCAGGTAATGTTCTTGGCGGAATAATAATTCTTCTGATATATCGTGCTGCTGCCATTGCCTATAATGTGGAAGCTAAAAGAGCCTACGGAAACCTATGTAAAATGGTATTCCACCATGAGGTAAGACTTCCTTACTCCTACTACGAAAAGCATCATAGCGGTGAATTTATCTCTAAGCTGTCCTACGATTTAGAGAAAACAGGCAGCATATACGGTTCAAGACTTAGAAGAACACTTTCTCCGATTTTGCAGGTACTTGTATATCTGATTCCAATGCTTATTTTAAGCTGGCAGATTACCCTGTGTCTTATCGGAGTAAACCTTATAATGCTGGCAATAAACAGCCTGTTAATTACACCGATTAAAAATGTATCCGGTGCCATGTCTCGCACCAACAGTAAAATGACCGAAAAAATGTCTAATCTCCTACAGGGAATGGAGCAGGCAAGAATGTATTCTGCCGGAAAAAATACTGTGGATGAATTTATTACAGAAAATAAGAAATTTGTAAAAGAAAGCAATAAAAAGCTTGTCTTTACTGCCATTTTGGAAAGCTGTAGTAATGGCTTTGACCTTTTGTGTGCATTGGCATTTCTTATGCTTGGAATATATTTCGTGCAGAACGGATATACCACACTTGGTTCGCTGACTGCCATTTACTCGCTGTATGGAGCATTTTCCTTCCAGTTCCTGCAATTAGGAAGATACCTTCCTGAACTTATCGGATGTCTGGTTAATGCACAGAATATATTTGATTTTCTTAAGGAAGAACATGAGCCTGAATGCTGGTATGAAAATCCAATCAAAAACAGCCCTAAGCAAGCTGTCAAAGATAAGCCGGATGCCATTGAGATAAATAATATCACCTTCCATTATCGTGAGGATAAGCCGCTCCTAAAGGATTTCTCAATGAAGGTCTCAGAGGGCGAAAGCGTTGCCATAACAGGTCCGTCAGGCTGTGGCAAGACCACCATATCCAAGCTACTTTTAAACCTTTATCCTGTTATCAAGGGTGATATTCTGCTTGAGGGCAGGTCATATCACAGCCTTTCAAACAGTGATGTCCGAAGACTCATTGCCTATGTACCACAGGAGCCATATCTCTTTAATGAAACAATTCGTGAAAATATCCGAATCGGAAAGCCCGATGCAACGGATGCAGAAATAGAAAACGCTGCTAAACTGGCATATGCTCATGACTTTATAATGCAGTTAGATAATGGCTATGACACCAATGTAGGAGAGCGTGGTAACTGCTTATCCGGTGGTCAGAGACAGCGTATCGCTATTGCCCGTGCCATTTTAAAGGATGCTCCGATTATCCTGTTAGACGAAGCAACCTCTGCACTTGATAATGAATCTGAGCAGTTAGTTAATGAAGCATTAAAGCAGATGAAAAACCAAAAGACCATTATTATGATTGCACACAGACCATCTACCATTGAGCTGGCAGACAGAAAATGTACGGTTTAACCGCATTCCTCGTAATGTTAATTTCCGTTGCTTGCCTTTTCTCCGCCAGTTTAGCTATAGTGATAGCGAAAGGACGGTGTAAATATGATAAACGAAAATATTAAAAACGCCAGAAAAGCAAAAGGTATTAGTCAGGAGGAAATGGCTGTAGAATTAAATGTAGTCAGACAGACTGTTTCAAAATGGGAGAAAGGATTATCAGTTCCTGATGCTGATGTCCTAATCAGGATAGCCAAGCTGTTAGACGTGTCAGTAGGTGATTTATTAGGTGTCAGTCTCCAAAATGATACTGCGAAAGATTTAGCAGATGAGCTCGCCAGACTTAATGAACAGTTAGCCATTAAAAATCAAAAAGAAAGCCTGCATCAACAGGCGGATAAAAAAAGAGGACTGATTTTGCTTTTATCTTTTGTTTCCATGCTTATTGCCATGAGCGTAAAGAATGAGGTTATATCCATTATTCTGACGGGCGAGTGTATTCTGGCTGCTGTAATCATTCTTTATCGAAATCTTGCTTTGATGACGAGAATAACAACGGCAGATATGAAAATCGGTACACTCAAGCTTACAACTATATTTAATATTGCAATCATGGTTGCAGCGGTGGGTATCATTGCATTAGATGAAGCTGCAGTAATTAAGATGTCTGAAGCCAATGAGGAGTTGTTCGTGCTTGTAGTAATCAGCCTTATAATTCTGTTTGGCGGCTTCATCTCTCCTAAGCTTCCATTTAACAGGCATACAGGATTAAGACTTCCCTGGACTGTACAGGATGAAGCTACATGGAATGTGGCTCACAAAACCATAGGGTATATTTCTTTACCGATAGTACTGCTCTATGTAGGTGCGTTTTTTACAGTTAGCGATTTTAATGTGATTACAACCGCTGCAATGCTGCTTTGGATTGGAATTCCGGGATGTATCTCTTTTATTTTCTCGTGGAGGAAAAGCCATGGCAGGATATGATTATACCACAAACAATTAAACAATAGGCACGGTGCGTAAGGTACTGTGCCTTTGTAATCTAGCATTTACAACATCTTCTCCATCACAACCACAACATACCCCTCATTCTGCACCTCAACCCCAGTCCTATCAAACCCATTCTTAATCCAGAAATGCTCACTTTGCGGATTCCCCTTTGCATAGCCTAACTTTACCTTGTCAAAGCCGCATTCCTTTAAATATGCGAATGCTTCCGTGATAATATCCGTACCAACACCATGCCCCTGTACATTACTGCTAAGCATAAAAAAGCCTATAAACGCGGTCTGTTCATTAGGATAGCCTTCTATTAAATCCATTACCCCAATAAGCTCCGTCTCTTTGAAAAAGCCAACATAATGCTTATCTGCCATGCTTCGTCCAGGTGGCAATACTGACATATCAGAGCAAAGACTTTCGAGGCTTACATCCGGTGGGCAGTGGTGATAATACATGGGATTAGACTGGCATAATGCAAGCAAATTTGAAAGTTCTTTTTCGTCAAGCTCTCTCACATTGTATTTACTTGATAATCTATTCACTTCCATAATCGTTACCTTCTTCCGTAATACTCCCCACTCACATACTTCTTAAGCCACTTCTCATCCCGATATTCCCCATACTCCGACATTCTACAGTCTTCATACATGTCAACTGCCAGCTCCTCAATAACATCCCTAAGCTCCAGCGGCTTGATATATTCCTCTGGTATCTGTTCCAGACCAAGATATACTCCCAGAATATTTCCGGTTACAGCTCCTGTAGAATCACTGTCCCCGTCATGATTAACAGAAGCCACAACAGCCTTTACAAAATCATTTTTATATTTCAAGGCACAATATACAGCAATAGCTAAGGTCTCCTCTGCCACCCAGCCTTCCCCAAGCTCTCTGATTGCATCCAAATCGTCCCTATCCTCACCTGCAAGCTCTATTGCTCTGTTCATTAGCCCGCAAAATTCATTAATGTACGCATCATCACTAAATAACTCTGCTGTCACCTTTACAGCCTCTTTTACTATTAACTCTAACGAATCCTCTGATGTAACACAACGTGAAACAATGTGTGTTAATGCAGCTGCCGGTATATAGCCCAATGGATGACTGTGCGTAATCGCTGCGACCTCAGCCCCAACCATATCCACATCCCTAATAGAATTCATATGTTTAGACAGGTACAAACCGACCGGAGCCACACGCATAACACCTCCACAGCCCTTACTGTTATTAATCCTATGACTGAGACTTCCGCATTTTTCCTGATATAATGCCATTAAACATGTATTCCCCGGTGCACGTCTGCTATAAAGCTCCTTATAATTCATCAGCCAGCAGCTCATACCATTTTCCTCGGGCATAAAGCTCTCATCCTGCGTTTTTAGCCAGTTCTTATATGCCTTTTCCACATAGCTCTGCCAAGGTCCCATTATTCCCCTTAATCGAGCACGGGTATAACCGACTAACAAGCCATTGGCAGTAAATAGTGTCATCTGTGTATCATCTGATATGTATGCCTGATTATTAATCAGCTTATATTCTGTAATTCCACTTTTGCCATAAATACTAAAAATCTCTTCTGCTGTTTTGAATTCCACAGCATATCCCAATGCATCACCGACTGCACCACCAAGCATACAGCCCTTTATTTTATCTAATGTAGCCGGCATATTTTTCTCCTGTCTGTTTAATTTTAACACCATAATTGAAGCTCTTACTCAATTTCCCACACAACTGTTACTGTATCCTCTACTTCAATATCATCCGCTTCAATATTTATATCATAGGCATCTGCACTCATCGCTCTTGATGCCTCCAAAACCATGCCTCTGTTCATTGGTCTTGTAACAAACTCAATCTCGCCCCAAGAGTAATCAATATTGATAATATCCTTCAGCTTTACACCTGCTGCCTCCGCTAAAATACCTGCCTTTTCCTTGGAATCTGTAACTGCCTTACCAAGCAGTTTATTCTTGGCTGCCTCCACATCCTTAATTGTGTACTGAATGTTAAATTCAGTTTTTACACTACAATGTGCCAATGCATACAGCACCCTTCCCAACAGCTTATTGTCTGACTCAAACTCAATTTTCATGGCATGTCTGAATTTGTAACCTACAAATTTTGTTTTCCAGCCGCCAAGCCTGTCGTTATAACGCTCATTCTCTGTATTTATATTAAATGATAACGTTTTTAAATCATTTCTCTTAAAGCCCAGCTTTTCAAAGCAATCCCTAAGCTGCTCTACCTGCTCTGCTGACTGCTGTAAGGTTTTTTCGTAATCCTTGAATACCCCTTCCAAATTTATAAGTAATCTTGTCATATCAGGCTTTACTGATATTTTGCCTTTTCCTGTTACTCTGACTGTTCTTTCCATGCTTTTTTCCTCCTCAATGTTATACTGCTACCACTTATCATATTCCATAATCAGCACCATCTGAGCAGACTCAACCATATTAATTCCCGAATCCATACTGCATTTTTGAATATAACGGAAAGCCTCCGGCTCCGTCATGTTATTGCGTTCCATAAGAACCCTCTTTGCATTATCAATATAATTTTGCTCCTGCTGTGTCCGCTTCTTAGGCTGTGTTTTAGTTTTTGCTGTCTGTTGCTTTGACGTAAATTTAGCCTTTTTTTCTAATTTACTGCCCATTTTATACCCCCGATGCAAAAGCATGTCCATATATAATCCGTAAAATTATATGCTTCTGCCTCGGGAAATATGCTTTTTTCTATTTATTAATTTCGAATCTCCTCCTCTAATCCATAACGAACCTCTGCCTCATTTTCACACCACTTAATACATTCCTCATATCCACAGGCTACCGCTTCTTCAATCATATTATCCACAATATCCTCAAACTCACTATCCGACTTAGCATATATTGCCTCCCACGAACCAGCTATAATACAGTCTGCCGCCAGCTCCCAAGCAGCCTCTAATTCATCACTTTTTTCTGATTCTGTATAATATGTTGCCGGAGCTACAACATAGCTCTTTGACCTAATATATTCATTGACAGTAAGTGCACCTGTATAATTCCGCCAGTCCTGCTCCATGTCACAACAAGCCTCCGGAATATTGCTTTTCCAGTTATGGGCATTATAGGTCTCACCATTAGAATCAGGATTAGCTGCATTAGAAGACCATGTTATGTTATTAATCTGGGGTGTTCCATCCCAGAATCTTTGACCTGCATACTTGCCAGTCATTATGGTTGTGCCATCCATATAGCAAGCCTTGCCAAGCTCAGTAAAATATGTATTGCCCTCTTCATCATAATCCCAGGTTATTCCCTGCGGACCATATTCAGACACCATTCTACCCTCCGGTGTACACAGCCAGTTAAGTATTTCCATACAAAGCTCAGGGTATATACTGTCTGCACTTATAGTCCATACTCTGTTACCGCCAAAAACGCTCAATCCATACACAATAGGCGATGCCTCCTCCGGAAGCAGTGATGCCATATATTTCCCCTGTGCAATATGCCCCTCAGTATTGTATGTAAGATTTCCCGCATAATTAAAAATCGAGAAAAGAACTCCACCACTTTGCATCTTAGTAATCATATCATCATAGGTCTGTGTTCTTGATTCCGGGTCAAGCAAGCCTTTACGGTATAAGGTATTAAAAAAGCTTAACATCTCAAGGTATGGTCCATTCTCATCCAGCGCACCATAGAAGCTGCCTGTCTCAGTATCATATAATCCAAGATGAAATTCATCATAACCATAATAAGCAGATGCCATTGATTTCACATACATTGCCATACTCTCATCCCAATCGCTCCAGATAGACATGGCATAGACTTCATTACCATTTTCATCAACAGGACAGATTTCCTTCATATCTTCAAACAGCGTTACCAAATCCTCCAGATTATTCACCTTAGGATATCCAAGCTCCTTATATAAATCCCAACGAATATCCCATGTATAAAAGCAATCCTCAAAATCCTGCACACTTGTAGCCACACTATTCCCAAAGCCAAATATTTTACCAGCCTCCGGTGTAAGACCTCTGTTATACTCTAATGCATATGGCATATTCCCTAAAATATAAGCACCATGCTCCGCCAGTAAGTCATCTGCCTCCCAGTCAAGCAGCTTTCCTTCCTCTACCGCCTGCTTATAATGCTCTCCCGTGCTTCCGAACACCATAATATCCGCTGCCCTCTTATCCCCCATAATGTCCTCGAAAACAGCTTCATAATCAGGCGTAATTATTAATTTTACATTGAACTTATCAAGCAGTACATCAGCAAACCAGCCCTCCTGCTCGCCCATGAAGCTTGATAGCTGGCTGTATACGATAAGCTCAATGGGCTGCTCTTCATTTTTACTGACCTTTTCATTTCCGCATGCTGTAAGTAAAAGACTTAAAAATAAAGTAAAAATCAACAATATCTTTTTCATACATAACTACTCCCTAATTAAATAATATTAATTACCTCACCAAATATGTTACTAATAAAATAAGCGTAATTTAATTTAAAAATTTTTTCAACTACTTTTTTTCAGCAATTATTTTCTTCCTGCAAAATCTGCATATGCAGCATAATCATTAACCATAAAATACCCATCCTCCTGATTTCTCAAGAAAATGGGTATTCCATTTATTAAAAAGTTTATTTAATTCTTCCTCACACTCTATAATCCTTCGTATCATACTTCATATACGCCAACTGGAATGCCTTCCATCGTCTTCGTGATACCGGAACCTTCTCGCCGTCTGCCAGAATTAATATCTGATTCTCAAAATCAATTACATGAGCCAGATTAACAAGATATTTACTGTGACAGCGGAAAAAAATAGTTTTTGACAGCCTCTGTTCCCACTGAACCAGGCTTTCCTCACAGCAATACATGTCATTTCTCGTCCATAGCTCACTGCCACCGGATTGTGCTGATATGTAACAGATATCGCGAATCAGAATATTATGGCTGATACCACGGCGCATTAACGAGATACTCTCTGTCAGCTTAAGCTCCTCCATACTGCCATGCAGATAGTCAAATAACTCCCTTTCCACAATAGGCTTGGTCATAAAGCGAAATGCCCTCGCCTCATAGCCTTCCTTGTAACGGTTCTCATACGCAGTAAGAATAATAACAACGATATCAGGAAATTGCTTTTTTATCTTCTTAAGCCAGATTATTCCGTCCTCAGCTTCATTGCAAAATTCCAAATCCATAAAGATAAGGTCAATAGTCTCATTCTGCATATATTCAAACAGCATGGACGGTTTAGAAAAATACAGAAATTCATTCTGCAACTGATTCTTCTCATCAAATTTTTTAATTAACTGACCCAATTCTTCTGCAATCATTTGATGGTCATCGCATAATACAATTTTCATGTAATTCTCCTTTAAACAATATCTAAATCGGAAGATATATGGTTATGGTAATTAACTGCTCTTCCATATTTCGTTCTAATCTTCCATCGTATTTTTCAAGCACATTACTAATCTTCGGGATTCCATATCCATGATTTCGGTCTTTCTTTTTTGACTTCTGTTTATGAGTTTGAGAAGAAAAACTATTGGTCATGGTAATCGAAAAATAGGTGTGTCCGCCGGAAAAGCGAATAATAATCTTTGGTTCAAAAATACCAACACATTGATTGGCAGAAGTAATGGCATTGGACAACAGGTTTGAAAATAAGGTACATAAATCCATTGCTGAAACGGTTTTTATTTCCGGCAAGCTTCCATAAATGGAAATATCCACTTCACTATTGCAATAATGCGGTAAATCATGATGAAGAATAGTATCAATTATGTCATTTCCGGAAAAATAGATTTTTTCAGGAAGTGCATAGGAAAAGGACTGCTGTAAATCAAGAAAATATTTCTGCAAGCCTTCCTCATTTCCGTTATTTAAGAGTGCTTCCATACATATAAAATGATTTTTTATATCATGACGAAACTTTCTTATCTCCTTATCTAAAAGCTCCATATCCTTATAATATTTAAGCTGCTTTTCCATTAGCTGTACATTTTCCTCATTACTTTCACGTGCCTGAATCAGAAAACGCTCTACAAAATAAGTAATCACCATAAAACACATTGTAGTAAGTGTAAAAATAAGAATTCTATATGCAATTACTTCATTCAGGCTGTCATCCCCCATAGGAAGCAAGGCTTCCGGTATCAGGATATGTGCCACCAGCAATGAAATGGTGTATAGTATGATATTAAAATTCATATATTTACTATCAAACAAAAACGCGATACAGGAATAAAAAATAAACGTACATATCCACACATGAACAGAAGCGAACAGATACATAATAAAGTTGTACTGAATAATCAATGAAAAGGCGATAAAGCCCTTTACATACAATAAATGCTCCGAAATATAGGAATTATCCTTTTTATTCTGATATATAAAATATAAACCAACTGACAAGTATATTAATTGGGTAAAATCAAAGACTATAACCTGTGTCCATTGCTGATTTGGATATAGTCCCAATAATTTACCGATGGTCCAATATATTCCTGCGCACATACATAATCCGGGTACTAATAGTAATACATAGATGTAAACAGAATCCCAATATTTCTTGATAATATTCATATCTATAGCCTTACCTTTCCCTCCCCTTATTTTCATTCTAACTGCTTACGGCGGAAATGCAACGACCAATTAAGGGTTATTTTTAACCAGTTAATGGAATTTATCTTGTTTCAGCCCTTATACATTGTATAATATAACTAAACTTTCAGAAAAGGAGTGGTTTTAATATGAAAATTACTGAAAATAGCACCTCAACAAAGCATTTATCAGCATTAGACGAGTATATAAATAAGGTATATATATTGGTTCTGCTTTTAGTGCCGGGTGCATGTCAGTGTGCCGGTCTGCTTTATACCTTCGAGAAAATCATGGGCTGGCTGCCTTCCGTCAACTGGCTGACCCTGATTATTTTTGATGTAACATGTTTAATCTACCTTGCTACAGGTATATTTTTTGTAAAAACAGGCTTTGTAGATGGGCTGGTTTCAAAAGCCAAGCTGAAAGCAGGAAAGATATTTCTTGTTGTCATAATGCTAATTCAGTACAACTTTATTCTTTATATGATACCTGCCACTGATTTTTGGGGCTTTGCATTTTTCTTTGTTATTTTAACCTCCTTCTTCCTTGATTATAAGATGGTTGCAGCCACATCAATAGAAATTGCAGGTTCAATCGTTGTATCATGGTTTCTGTATGGCGAAATCACTTTGCCGGCAGCAAATGAATTCTTTATGCCGAATATGCTCGACAGAATTGTCTGTATATCATTGTCACTGCCTACCACAGTATTACTGACCTATTTAATTGGCCGTTTCCTTGTTAATGCCAAGAAGGATGAGATGGAAAGAAATAATGAGCGTGTACAAACAGTCTTATCATCAGTACATGCAATATCTGAGAACCTCTATTCTGCCGGAAGAAGCCTTTCTGATATATCAAGCACCGAAAGTGCTTCTGCCGAGGAGCTTGCCGCAACGAGCGAACAGCTGCTTAATAACAGTAACCGGCTTGAGTCAAAAACAGAAGAAAGTATGGCTAATCTTAACGAGCTTAAGGAATGGGAGGCTGTTGTTGCTGACAACGTGGATAAG
>JAZQLB010000390.1:0-4726 GCA_045542475.1 Lachnospiraceae bacterium
GGAATAAAACTGATTCCTATAATGTGAAAACCGTAGCTTCCAATCTTAATCACTAACTCATCCGAAGTAAATACCTGTAACATTTGCGTAGGAATTAAGTTAAAACATAATGTCCCTACGCTCATAAGCACCACGCCAAAACCTACAGCAGTGGTTAATATTTTCTTGCACCGTTCCAGCTTTCCTGATGCATAATTGAAACTGATTACAGGAACAATACAGGTCTGCATTGCTCCGAGAGGTATAAAAAAGAATGTCTGCCATTTATAATATAATCCCAATGCTGTAACCGCCTGGTCTGAAAAATCAGCCAATATCAGATTAAGTCCCAAAATATAGAAGGTATATGCCGACTGCATTAAAATATTTGGTATACCCAAACGAAAAATTTTTGCCACATGACGAGGATAAACTTCTTTTGCTGGTGATTTCCGAAATCCCTTTCTAAATACAACAAGTGCTGCTACTATCTGTCCTGCAACAGTTGCAATGGCAGCTCCTGCTATACCTAATTCAGGAAATCCAAACATGCCAAAAATCAACAGTGGGTCAAGAATAATATTAGTCACTGCCCCAACAATCTGTGCAAGCATAGGTGTTTTCATATCTCCATTTGCCTGAAGCACCTTCGTCCAAATGCTTTCCAAAAACAATCCAATACTAAATATACATACAATTCTTCCATATATAATAACATCATTTATGACATCTACAGATTCTGTTGACATTCTTGCATAAGCAGGCATAATAAACCAGCCGATTACTGCAAAAACAAACCACATGGTAATAGCAAGCGGTGTTCCTACACCGGCATACTCATCTGCTTCTTTGTGCTTTCCTACACCAAGCTTTGCTGCCATTATCGTATTGATACCCACACCAGTTCCAACTGCAAGTGCTATCATCAAAAGCTGTATCGGATAGATAATTGACAAAGCAGTAAGTCCTGACTCTGAATATCTTCCTACAAACAAGCTATCCACAATATTGTAAAGTGCCTGAATTAACTGTGCAAGCATTACAGGAGGTGCGAGCTTTAATAAAATTTTACTTATTCTTTCTGTTCCAAAAAATTCTGTGGTACCCATCAAATCTGCCTCTTTTCCTCTAATGCTTTTGTTAAAGCCCCATCATATTGAAGTAATAATTCTGTGAGCATTTCTATTTTCTCTTCCCCTAATAATTCTACAGCCTTTGATTCCACAACATCTAATGATTCCAAAAAAGGTTTTGCATATTCTTTTCCTTTTTCTGATAATACATATGCCTTTTCTTTTCCTACAGAGTTCTCCCTACTGTATTGCAAAATATCCTGCTTCCGCAATCCTATAAAAACATTATTCATGGTCTGTCTTGGCAAAAGATAGCTGTCACATATCTGCTTCTGGGTACAATAACCATGTTCGCGAATGGTATACAATACAAGCATTTCATTGTAACTGATTCCATGTTCATAAGACCACGCTGAATAAATACCCCTGAATTTTATAATAGCACCATTTATATCATTTAATAATTTTAATGTTTCTGACCTCATGATATTCTCCTTTATATAATCCCAAATGGGATTGTATTGCAAATTAGTGTTTCTGTCAATATAAAAAAGGAAGCCTTTTTACTTGCTTCCTCTTTGATGAATATATATCCAAGTATTTATTTAATGCACATATTCTTGTAATATCAGCTTTATTTCAATGCCGGAACATTGCTTGGCAACTCGTCTACTTTTTGACATTTTACAATATAAAAACCATACACATAATTTCCATCTAATGTAGAACTGTTAGTGTCTACATGGTAGACATATTTATAACTTCTGTAGCGTGTTTCAATATAGATTGTTTTATAATTTTCTCTCTCATATACATTCAATCTTCTACTTATGATACGGTTCCCCCGCAATAATCCTCTCCGCCCTATACACCTGCTCCAGCAAAATAACCCTCATAAGCTGATGAGGAAATGTCATCCTGGAAAAACTCAGCTTAAAATCCGCTCTCTTTAGAACTCTTTCATCAAGTCCCAGTGAACCGCCTATGATAAAGGTTATCGCACTGTTTCCTGATATACCCAGTCCGTTAATCTTATCCGCCAATTCTACTGAATCGAGCTGCTTTCCCTCTATGGCAAGGGCACATACATAGGCATTATCCTTGATTGCCGCCAATATTCTGTCTCCCTCCTTAGCCTTAATCTGTGCCTCCATGGCAGCAGATGCATTATCCGGTGTTTTTTCATCAGCAAGCTCTATGATTTCAAGCTTACAATATTTTGACAGGCGTTTTTCAAACTCAGCAATTGCCTCTCTGTAGAATTTTTCCTTAACCTTACCAACTGCTATAACTGTTATTTTCATAATTTAATCCTCTGCTTAATATTTTTATTCTATTTTATTCATGTTCTCTTATCTTTTTATATAGTATCACACCCGTTTAGTACATGTCAAAAAACATATGTACACAAAATCTTCAAAATATTTCTCTACCATAATTCATAATTTAGTGTTATTATATATTTAATTTATTTTTTACGGAGGTTTAATATGTGGTGTCCTAAATGTAAGACCGAATATAAAGCAGGCATAGCTGTATGTGCAGACTGTGGCAGCGAGCTTGTTGACGAACTTGAAAAAGAAATTGAAACTGACAGTATTTTTGATGAGCCGGTTGCTGCTGCTCCTTCCAAGGAGGATATTAAAAAGGCTTTTGACGAGCTCTCTGAGGAAGAACAGGCTGAGCTTATGGAAGCCATGAGAAGTGCTGCTCCTAAGACCAAAACCTATGTACCTATGCGTACACGCTATGAGGATAACAAATCCAGTGCCGTTACCTTTCTTTTAGTAGGCGTGGTTGGTGCCATTGCGATTATCCTGCACATATTTGGAATTCTTGATTTTAACCTGACTGCATTCTCACAGGGTATGGTTAATGTAGTAATGGGCGGACTTTTTGTGATATTTATTATTATTGGAATTGCATCTGCAAAGAATGCTTCTAAGTATGAGGCAGAAGCCCTTAAGGAAGAAAAACAAACTAAGGAAATTACAGAATGGTTTAATGATAACTTTACTGCAAAAAGCATTGATGAAGCCTGTGATATAAATTCACAGTGCAATAAAGATGAGGAAGCTCCAACCGCCTATGAGCTTTGGGAAAAGCGCTACTCATTTATTACCAACAATCTTAAGGATAAATATCCCGAAATATCTGATGACTATGCTGAATACCTTATAGAGATGTTCTATAATAATACCTATGAAGATGATGAAGATATTCTGATATAAATATTGTATTTTGACAGAATCCATAAAGCTAAAGGAAGGAGTTCCTACAAACTCTTTCCTTTTCTTTATCCCAAATATCCAATTAATAATTTCATCGAATTAGCAGCTCCATCCTTGTGGCTCCTTTCATAGCCATGGGATGCATATACACCTGCCCCGATTAATCCATGCCTTACATCATGTCCTGACTTTAATGACACATCTGCATCTGATGAATAAAACGGATAGATATCTACTGCATAATCAATCTTATTCTCTTTGGCAGCATTAACAAGCGCTGTAACTATCTCGTAATTATAAGGTCCTGCGCTATCCTTGGCACAGATAGAAACCTGTGTCTCTTTACATTCAAGACCATCGCCGACACAGCCCATATCCACAGATAATATCTCCGTAACACCCTCTGGTACAGTTGCGGCAGCACCATGTCCTACCTCTTCATATACTGTAATATGCTGGTACAACTTACGCTTTGGAACAATCTTTTTATCCTTAAGATATTTTGCATAGCCTAAGAGGATACCAACACTTAGTTTATCATCAAGAAAACGACTCTTAATATAACCTGATTCGGTAACAACAGTTCTAGGGTCAAAGCATACTATATCTCCGATATCAATTCCCAGCTTCTTCGTGCTATCCTTGCTATTTGTAAGCTCATCCAACAATACCTCCATATTCTCAAAGCTTCTTTTTGTATTGTTATATTCGCCATTAACATGAACGGAAGCATTATTAAGCTGGAATACACCTGTATATATCTTACCGCCTCTGGTAACAACCCGCACATTCTCTGCCTCTGCATTATTGGCATTCATACCGCCTATAGGAACAATTCTTAAAGCACCGTTTCCCTTAATCTCCTTAACCATTCCGCCAAGTGTATCAATATGAGTATCTATTAATACTGCATCATCTGCAACCTCACCACCAAGCTCAACAAGAACGCCGCCTTTTACTGTCATTACAGGCTTATAGCCTAATCGTCTGTATTCCTCCATTACATATTCAGCCACCTTAGAGGTATAACCCGAAGGGCTGTCTATGGAAAGAATCTTCTTGGTCTGTTCAATTATGTAATCAATATATTTTGTGTTTAATTTCATATTATCTCCAATCCTTAACACTATTCATATTTTGCAACAAACTGGTCAAATTCCTCCATAGTCATAGGCTTTGCATAGTAAAAGCCCTGTGCTTCATCACAGTAGATATTATTAAGGAAATCCAACTGTTCCTTGGTCTCTACACCTTCGCAAACAACTTTTGCCTTAAGACCATGAGCCATCTGTACAATTTTTTCGATAATATACTTGTTCTTATCATTTTCACTTGTACTCTCAAGAAATGCCCTGTCAATTTTAAGCTCATCAATAGGTAAATCCTTAAGAAGATTAAATGAAGAATAACCACTTCCAAAGTCATCAATAGAAAACAAGTCGG
>JAZQLB010000391.1:0-3359 GCA_045542475.1 Lachnospiraceae bacterium
CATATATGCCTGATTGTAGAAAATATTTAGAATCAAATAATTATATTGACATACTTGTGCGGTATTCAGATGTGTTATCAGAGCAGCTTGAGGCTCTTGGTGACTACTGTGTAACCAGATTGGACGACCGTTGGTCAATTATACATTTAAGCAGGGAGGAATATCCGAATGTAACCTATGGGGAATTCGGATATTCCTCCTTGCCTTTGGTGTATGGATTGCAGGATTTTGGAGCGGCAGATGCCGCAGGTGTTACACAGGCGAAGGAGCAGCCTTTTTTGGACCTTAGGGGAAGCGGTTGTCTGGTAGGTATTATTGACACGGGGATATTCTATCAGCATGAGGCATTTATAAATGAGGATGGAAGCAGCAGGGTAGAGGTGATATGGGACCAGACGGCAAGAGGGAATGAAACGGACAGTCAGGAGGGCAATGGTCAGAGTATCGGGTCAGAGTCTGCAAGGATGGCTAATTTAGACAGAACTCTCATGTCACTGGCTCCATACGGCAGAGTATACACTCAGGCACAGCTTAACGAGGCTCTTTTGACAGGAAGAACGGGTGGCAATGCCCTTGATATAGTTCCTGTAACTGACGAGCCGTCAGGGCATGGTACATTTTTGGCAGGAATTGCCGCAGGTAACGAGGATGTGGAGGCAGGCTTTACCGGAATGGCACCGGAGGCAAATTTGGTGGTTGTAAAGCTTAAGGAGGCAAAGGAATATCTTAGGGAATTCTATCTGGTAAGGGAAGGCGTACCCTGCTATTCGGAAACAGATATCCTTATGGGAATACGTTTTCTTGATGAGTATGCGGAAATGGTCAGAAAGCCCATTTCAATAATTATCGGTTTGGGAACCAATATAGCATCACATTCAGGCAGTAGTGTGCTTAGTGATTATCTTGAAAATACAGCCCGCAATCTGGGAAGATGTGTAACCATAGCAGCAGGCAATTATGCCAATGAAAGGCTTCATTTCAGTGGAGAAGTTAATGAATTTGAGGATTTTGTTCCCGTGGAGATAAATGTGGGTGAAAAAGAGAGAGGCTTTTTGTGCACCCTGTGGGCGGAGGCATCGGATATATATGCTTTGGAATTTGTGTCACCTACGGGACAGGTGGAGGAGAGAATTGCTGCAAAGATGGATACGGAAAGCAGTCTCAGGTTCAATCTTGAGGGGACTCAGATACAACTGTATTATGGCGTTAATCAGGCTTTATCGGGGCAGAATTATGCCATCATAAAATTCATTACGCCATCACCGGGAGTATGGACTATAAGAGTATATCCACAGAATGTTTTATATGGGCGATTCAATATGTGGCTGTCAAACAGGGAGTTTATAGGGGAGGATACCTTTTTTCTTCGCTCAGACCCCTATGAGACCATAACCGACCCGGGAAATGCAGTTACGCCCATTACTGCGGGGGCTTATGATTATCGGGATAGCAGTATGTTTATCGGAAGCGGCAGGGGAAATACCGCATCAGGAAGGATTAAGCCGGATATTATTGCACCTGGTGTGAATATTCTAGGACCATCAGGCTCTATTCCTGATTCCTATGTCGCTAAAACAGGAACCAGCATAGCGGCAGCAGTTGCCGGTGGAGGCGCCGTGCTAATACTTGAATATGGTATTGTTAAAGGCTTTTATCCGTACCTTCGTACCTATACGGTTAAAAATTATTTAATCAGTGGGGCGTTCAGGAGGGAGGATTTTAAATATCCTAACAGAATTGAAGGTTACGGCAGACTTGATATATATCAGGCGATTGAAAAGCTGGCAGGAAGATAGCGGAAACCAGCACATAATCAAATAGGACTGCCAATTTGGCAGTCCTGCTTAATTTTGTGCATATCAGGTAATGGAAATCATAAAATAAGTTTTTACCGGATTTTTCTGTGTTTTTCAGCGCGATTCGTATATAGCATAAATCCTACACATAGTATAATCTGAGATATTGATGAAAATGGTGTTGCCAATCCGATATGGAACAGGGTTGTATCAGGTAAATTGCTCATTAAGAGAACAACAGGAACTCTTACACAGAAGGCTCCGATTATGCCCTGAAGCATAACGAAAAATGTATTTCCGCAGCCATTATAATATCCTATGTAGCAAAATAAAAATGATGTAAATAATGTATCAATGGCGTATGCTTTAAGATAATCATGCGCCTGTATAATAACCTCTGCATCCTTGGCAAAAATATTGGCTAATATATTACCCTTAAAGAATGTAAATGAACCGATTACAACAGCCACACAAAGGGAGGTTAGTATTCCGCATTTTAATGCCTTTATTGCTCTGTCCCTATAGCCTGCTCCAATATTCTGAGCTACGAAAGCAGACATTGCTTGTGAAAATGCTGATGGCACTAACATAATGAAGGCACATACCTTTTCAGCCACGCCAACTCCGGCTGAAGCAACTACATCAATGGAATTAACAACTGTTTGAATTACTAAGAAGGATATGCCCACAAGAAACTCCTGTAATGCAATGGAAGTTCCAAGCTTCAATTCGTGTATAACTATTCTTTTATTTAAGCGGATGTATTCCTTTTTCATGATAAATGGAAGAGGTTTTTTAATAATTATAAATACGGAAATAATTACACTGACAGCTTGTGCAAGTACAGTTGCCAGTGCCGCTCCCATAGCGCCTAAACCGAATACTGCTACAAACAGTAAATCTCCGACAATGTTAATTACACAGGCTATAAATACAGTCAGTAAAGGCGTTTTCGAATCACCAATTCCCCTGAAAATAGCACCCAGTAAATTATAAAATGCAATGAATATTGTTCCAAAACCGCATACCGTAATATATTCACAGGTCTGAGTCTGTGCTTCTGCTGGGGCATGAAGTATATTTGCCAGGTCTTTTGTAAAAACAACCAGAATAATTGAAAAAATAATACCAATTAATACAAAAAGCACAATACCTGAACCGATTGCTTTTCCTGCTTCCTCGTCTTTTCTCTCACCAATTTTCTGTCCCACATATATTGTTATTCCCATGGATAATCCTGTAATAACCATGGTAACTGTCTGCATTAAAAGACTTCCTGTAGCAACACCGGATACATCCACAGTTTCTGCAAATTGTCCTACAACAAGTAAATCCACACCACCGTATAATGACTGTAGAAACATAGCCGCTAATACAGGTATTGCAAATTTTATAAGGGAGCTAAGAACTCCACCGCTTGTAAAATTCTTTGTATTATCCATTATTACCTCCTCATATATTCAAGTGTTTTTTATTGAAAATTCAAGGCTTTCCGGCCTTTTCTATCTCAGTGAATAAGCCTAAGTCATGGATATTTCATTGTATTTGATACAGAAAAAGCGG
>JAZQLB010000392.1:0-3948 GCA_045542475.1 Lachnospiraceae bacterium
CTGAGATGTTAGGTCATTCTGATATTTCAGCAACACAGAAGTATGCGACCTTTGGCAATCAGAGATTGAGAGAAGTGTATTCTAAGACTCATCCAAGAAAATAATTAAAGAGTTTTAATACGGTATTTGCAGATGGACAAGGTTCGTCTGTGAATGCCGTATTTTGCAAATCGAAATAAATCGCTGATATGTATTACAGGTACAGTTCGGCGTTTATAAAAATACAAATCAAGGAGGAGATGTATCAGATGAAGCAAAAAACAAAAAGAATAGTAGCAGGAATTATGACATTGCTTCTGGTGTTTGGACTAATGCCATTTACTCTGTTTGAGGGGGTAACGGTTAAGGCAGCGGAGGGAACAGATGTATATACATTTGATGCTACTACACTTACCGCATCTGCTGATAAGGAGGCTCTTAAAGCGGGCACTACTTTTGCAGATGGTTATTTTAAAGCGGTAGGAGGCATTACCTTAAGAACAAATAGTGATGGTAGTGTAAAGGCAATTGAGCTTAAAAAGGATTGTGGAGGAGCAATTGAATTTACGGTTACAGGCTCAGCTATGGTTAAAATCGAGATGAGCAGTACAGGTGGAAGTAATACCTCACAGGTTGGTCTTATGGATATGGCTACAGGAGAGATTGTAGCTAACAAGGAAGGGCTTGATACAGTAAGCACAACTAGCAGAACTACACTTACTTACGAAAATCTTTTGGCAGGAACATATCAGATTGTTTCGCCAGATAGTGCTGATTACGACAGAGGAGCAAGATTATTTACTATTATGGTAGAAGAGACTGTGGATGGTGAAAGGGCACCGAGAGCAGCTTGGGATAGCGTTACAGCACCTGTTATAACCACAGTTACACAGAATGGAGGAGGAATGGATGTTTCCTTTACTATGGTGTTGGGCTATGATGGTGCAGATTCTGTTGATATTGTAATGTATAATGCAGAGGGGGACGCTCTTGAGACAATAGGCTTTGCCACAACAGGGACAGAGGGCATGGTTACATTTGAGCCGACTCAGTCAGGTGATTATTTCTTTAAAGCTATTGCTAAAAGAGATGCCTGTGAAGATAAAGAGAGTGAACTGACAGAGGCAGCTTTATTTGAGCTTCCACTTAAAAAGCCGGCAATTGCAAGTGCAACAAGTACAGGCTCAGGTAACGTTTCTGTGGTATGGGGAGCAGTTGCAGAGGCAGAGGGCTATGAGATATATGTTAATGATATTTTGAACGGAACAACTACTGAGATTTCATATGAGGTAAGCAACCTTACAATTGATGAAAAATATTCATTTAAGGTAGTAGCTATAAGAGCAGGGCAAAAGAGTGAATATTCGGATGAGGTTTTAGCTGTTGCAACTAAGGAGGCACAGCAGGTATGGGGATTTACCAGATATGGCTCATCAACCAATGATAATAATAATGGTTATGAAGGGTCTGCGAATGATGGAAGCGTTACAGTATATAGTGAAAACGGCAAAGGAAAGGTTGTGCCTAATTCAACGGATGGAGTAGCTTTTTACTATACTGCAGTTCCTGTAGAATATAATTTTACCTTAAAAGCAAAGGTACATGTTGATAGCTGGAAGTTTTCAAACGGACAGGAGGGCTTTGGTCTTCTTGCAACAGACCGTCTGGGCGAGAATGGTAATTCTAATCCAATATGGAATAACCAGTATATGGTAACAGCTTCTAAGATTGAGTATTTCTGGAATGCCGATAAACAGTCTGTTGATACAGCAGGTACAAAATATTCCATGAAGTGTGGACTTGGTGTTATTGCAAAAACAGGTGTAACACAGGAGAATCTTCCAAAGCTGGATGCTAATGATACGGAGACTGTTAATAATGAATTCTCATCTGTGACAACCACTCTTGATATAACTCCGGCACAGCAAGGACTTGATGCAGGAACATATAATATTATCGGTAATGCACAGGAAGAGGTTTCAGGAACAATTGCAGAGTATACTGATTTTATTCTTGAAATTCAGAAGAACAATACGGGATACTTTATTACATATTATGATGAACAGGGAAACGTGCTGGCAAGGGAAAAGAATTATTCACCGGATGCACTTAATCAGCTTGATACGGAATATGTGTATGTAGGCTTCTTTGCTTCAAGAAATGCAAGGGCGACCTTTAGCGATATTGAGTTTACAACAATTCCGGCTGTTGAGGATGCTCCAAAGGAAGAGATTCCTGTTACATATATTACACCGGCTGTTAATATTACATCAGCAAGTGTTGCCAATACAGAAAACTATACATTCTCAATGATTGCGAATGTGGATGGAACGGTATCAGTAGGATTGAATGGAGCATCAGTAGCCGATAAGGTTAGTGTAAGTGCTGGTACAAAATATGAGGTTCCAATGCAGCTTACTTCAGAAACAAAGAATGATGTAACAGTAGAGTTTACTCCTGATTCGGATTATGTGCCGGGAGAATATATGGAGCTTGCAAATACCGACACGATTAAAACCGGTATAACAGTAGAGAGAAATCTAAGCTTTAGTAATAATATTAATATCTATGTTTCACCTGCTGGAACTGCAGATGCAAAGGGAACTAAGGATAGTCCGACAGATATATATACCGCAGTTAAGTGTGCACAGCCGGGACAGACAATTGTTATTACAGAGGGAACCTATCTTCTTAGTAATACAATAAGAGTTGAAAGAGGTGTTGATGGTACAGCAGATGCACCTATAAGAATGGTTGCAGACACTAATGCAAAAACAAGACCTGTATTTGATTTTCAGGGAAAATGTGCAGGTATGGTATTTGGCGGCAATTATTGGTATATAAGCGGATTTGATTGTACTAATTCCCAGAATGGACAAAAAGGTATTCAGATATCGGGTGATTACAATACAGTAGATAATGTTAATGCTTACCATAACGGTAATACAGGCATTCAGATTAGCCGTCTTTATTCATCGGATACATATGTGGACTGGCCTTCATATAATCTGATTCTTAATTGTACTTCATATGGTAATGCAGATGCAGGCTATGAAGATGCGGACGGTTTTGCTGCTAAATTAACAGTTGGTGACGGTAATGTATTTGATGGCTGTGTTGCATATAATAATGCAGATGATGGCTGGGATTTATTTGCAAAGGTGGAGACCGGCTCTATTGGCTCAGTAACAATTAAGAACTGTGTGGCATATGCAAATGGATATCTTGAGGATGGTACAAATGCAGGTAATGGTAACGGCTTTAAAATGGGTGGAGATTCACTTTCAGGTTACCATATGCTGATTAACTCTTATGCATTTTTCAACAAGGCGAAGGGTATTGATTCCAACAGCTGTCCGGATATTCAGGTAGAGAATTGTATTTCATATAATAATGAGAGTTATAATGTGGCATTCTACACTAATAATGCTGCTAATACAGATTATTCAGCAGTAGGAATAGTGTCATATAAGGATTCAACAGTTAAGAACGGCTTAGATATTGGTGAGCAGTTTAAACCAAAGGGAACACAGGATACTTCAAAGTATCTGGGCGATTCTAATTATTATTGGGATGGTTCTAAGACTGCCAATGCTTCAGGAGCAGCTGTGGACGAATCATGGTTTAAGACTCTTGAATTCACAGGAATTACAAGAAATGCAGATGGAACCATTAATATGAATGGCTTCCTTGAGCTTACGGATGTGGCTGTGGCAGGTGCTGCGCCTGGTGGTACGGCATCAGCAGAAGTAGTAATTGAAGAGGAAACTACTGAAGCGGAAAGTCAGCAGGAGACCTCATCACAGAGTGTTTCAGAAACAACAAAGCAGCCGGAGGAGACTACAAAGCAACAGGAAACACAAGAAACACAGGAAGCAACAGAGGTTGATTCAGAACCTACAGGAGCCAATCCGTTGTTGATACCAATTATTATAGTTGTAGTGGTAATAATAGCAATTGGCGCAGTTA
>JAZQLB010000393.1:0-14124 GCA_045542475.1 Lachnospiraceae bacterium
CTTGGCCTCCGACTTGAATATAGCAAAATATATGAAGACTGAACTTGAGACATATGCAGGTGTTAAGGTATATGTAACAAGAGGCTATAATGAATGGAATACAAATACCGGGCGTGCACAGTTTGGTCAGAAGCTGGGTGCAGATTTAATTATCAGTATTCATAATAATTCATCTGCTAATACGGAGACCAGTGGATATGTGGCATATGGCTCTGTAGCAGAGGGCTATGTAGAGGTTACAAAGAATCTGTGTCTTAATCTTGCAAGACACGCTGCGGCAGCAGGAATGGATATATATGCAGGTGGATATCTGACAAGAGGTGCAACACTTAATCCGGCAGAGGATTATTATACTGTAATTAATGAGGGTATAAGAATCGGAGTTCCTACAATTATCGTAGAACATTGTTTTCTTAGTAATGTTTCTAATGCAGCTTATATAAATGATATTAATAATCAGAAGAGGCTTGGAATTGCAGATGCAACAGCGGTAGCCGAATTTTATGGTCTTTCAAAGAGAACTGTTTCTGATGGTCAGGCTATTGAGCTTGAGAGAACCTATAGTGCATATTTTGTACCAGCAAATAAGATGGATGGTGCAGTATACACATCATCAGATTCAAATGTTGCATATGTAAGAAGTGATGGTCTTATTACTGCGGTTAATGTTGGAACAGCAACTATTACCTATACTAATCAGGATGGAAGCTCCGGTTCCTGTACGGTTACAACAAAATCAATCCAGATGGTAGGTATTGCTGCCGGTATTAATCCTACTGTATACAGGGATTCGGCTTCAATTGATGCCATTGATAAAAGTAAGATAATTGTTAAGGCAATATTTAGTGATGGTACATGTCGCCAGATGGATTCTGGTTATACCATTGGTGATATTGATTCCGGGATTCTTGGAAGACAGTATATTACAGTTAGTAATAACGGCTTTACAAATACATTTTCGATTGTGCTTGACCAGTTAATGGAAGCAGGAACATATTCGGATTATCTTTATCAGGTAAAGGGTGAATATATAGATATATTTGCTGTTCCGGAAATAATAGATATGGGTGTACCAGCAGGCGAGCCATATCTCAACCCAGGATTTAATGCGGTTATTATTGTGGGACAGAATTCTACCGAGAGAGTTACGGAAGCTGAGACTACAACTGAGGCAGAGACTACAACTGAGGCAGAGACAACAACTGAAGAGGTAACAACAACGGAGGAAGTAACAACTACCGAGGCAGAAACAACAACTGAGCCAGAGACGACTACCGAGGTGGAGACAACAACTGAGCCGGAGACAACTACCGAAGCAGAGACTACTACTCAGGAAATTGTACCGGAGGAGACGCAGCCAACAAACAGTACTACAGAGGATAACAGTACTATAGAGGAGAGTCTTACAATTGATTTTTCTCAAATAGAAACAGAGGCACAGGCAAAGCCGGCTAAATCAGGCTTTAAGCTGGATTCAGTTATTATAATCATTGTATTACTTATTGTTTTAATGATTGTACTTATGCTCTTAGCTATTTTATCACTTGTCAGAAACAGTAAGCAGGGGCAGTCAAAGCCAAAGCGCTCATCATACAGAGATGATGACGATGATGACAATTTCGATGATAATGATGAAGATGCACAAGTCGAACAGGATGATGAGGATTACAGAATTGATATTAAGGATGACGAGATATCAGAAGAGAAGGTAACAGTGCCTGTAACATATAGCGATGATGGTCTTAATGACTTAATGGATTTGGATGATTTGGAGGATGAAGAAACAGAAGCTCCGGTCAGAAAGAAAAGAAGATAGATTTAAGGAGGTTACTATGGAATTTAGATTTAGCGAGATACCTTATAAGAGAATGACAATCGAGGAATATAAGGAGAGAGCACAGGTTCTTATTGATGAATTTAAGAATGCTGCATCAGGAGAGGCACAGATTGAGGTTCATAAGAAAATGACAGCTCTTGACGGGGATTTCTCAACAGCCTATACACTTGCTTCAATCAGACATGATGCTAATACTGTTGATGAATTCTATAAGGCAGAGCAGGATTATTATGACGAGATTCTTCCACAGGTTCAGGCTGTTGGAAATGAATATCAGAAGCTTTTGTATGACTCACCATATAAGGAGTATTTAAAGTCAGTAATCGGTGAGATTGCCTTTAAGCAGATTGAGTATTCTCTTAAGGCATTTGATGAGAAAATAGTTAGTCTCATGCAGGAGGAGAATGCCCTTGTAACCAAGTATCAGGCACTTCTTGCCTCTGCTAAGATTGAGTTTAATGGTGAGGTGCTTAACCTTTCACTCCTTGGCAAGTATCTTGTTGACGGAGACAGAGAGGTAAGAAAGGCAGCCAATGAGAAGCGAGTAGAGTTCTTCTTATCTGTTAAGGATGAGCTTGATGAAATCTATGACCAGTTGGTTAAAAACAGGGATAAGCAGGCTAAGGAGCTTGGTTTTAAGACCTATACAGAAATGGCTTATTACAAAATGGGCAGAATCGCTTATGACAGAGAGGCTGTGGAAGTTTTCAGAAACGAAGTTAAAACATACCTTGTTCCTGTGGCTGAGAAGCTTCACGATAAGAGAAGAGTACGTCTTGGACTTGATAAATTAAACGCCATTGATGAAGGTGTATATTTTGCATATGGTAATCCTGCACCACAGGGAACTGCGGATGATATCTTTGCAGCTGGTAAGGAAATGTATTCTGACCTTTCAGCAGAGACTAAGGAGTTCTTTGACTATATGTTGGAGCATGAGTTATTTGAGGTGCTTGGACGTAAGAATAAGAATGCAGGCGGCTATATGACCACTATTCATAACTATGACCATGCTCCGTTTATCTATGCTAACTTTAACGGTACAAGTGGTGATGTGGATGTTATGACCCATGAGTGCGGACATGCTTTCCAGGGCTTTGTAACACGTAATTACGAGTTTGCGGAGTTTAATAATATTACCATGGAGACTGCTGAAACACATTCTATGTCAATGGAGTTCTTTACTGAGAAATACATGGAATTATTCTTTAAGGACAAGGCTGACGATTACAGAACCATGCACATTGAGGATGCCTTTGCATTCATTCCTTATGGATGTATGGTTGATGAATTCCAACACATTGTATACGATAATCCTCAGTTTACTCCTGCTGAGCGTAATGCTGCATGGAAAAAGCTTGAGGAGCAGTATAAGCCTCATCTTGTATTTGATGATGAGTACTTTGGAAGCGGAGCTTTCTGGCAGAAGCAGAAGCATATCTACTGCTACCCATTCTATTATATTGATTACTGTCTTGCACAGACCTGTGCGTTACAGTTTAAGACAAAAATGGATGAGAATTATGCTGATGCATGGGATAAGTATCTTGCTTTCTGTCTTGAGTCAGGCAAGGATTATTTCGGTAGCATGCTTAAAAATGCAGGCCTTAAGTCACCACTTGAGAAGGGCTGCGTAGAGGAAATCTCTAAGAAAATCGGTGATAGAATATTATAATAATATTGGGTGGATTGAAGAAGCTGCTTTATAGCAGAGTAATCCATTACATTAAATTTACTGGGTGTCAGGGGATGAATGTCCTTTGACACCCATGACCATAATAAAACCTACAAAATGAAAGAAGGAAGCTATATGAAGAAATTTTCAGAAATCGAATATATAAGACCGGATTTTGATGAGGCACTTGCATCGGTAGAGCGTTATGTGGAGGCTATTAAAGGTGCTAAGAGTGCGGAGGAGCTTAAGCAGATATATATTGATTATGAGGAAGAGGGCAAGGCATTCTCAACCATGGTCAGAATCTGTAATACAAGAAATACCATCAACATGAAGGATGAATTCTATGATGCTGAAATAAAGTATATCAATCAAAATCTTCCTAAGCTGTCGGTAGCAGAGAAGAAGGCAGATAAGGTATTAATGGAAAGTCCTTATTTTAAGGGGCTTGCTGAGGAGTTTGGAGAAATATTTGTTAAGAACCGTGAGAACGGTCAGAAGCTCTCAAGTGAAGCAATAATTGAGCATCAGGTTAAGGAATCTGAGCTTACCCAGAAATATGCCAAGGTTTCTGCTGTATGTACAACAGAATTTCGTGGCGAGCAGTGTAATTTTTATGGACTTTTAAAGCATATGGAAAGCACTGACAGGGAAGAGAGAAGGGAAGCTTTCAAGGCTTGGGCTGATATGTATGAGAGCATTTCAGGCGACCTTGATGAAATATATTCAGAGCTTGTAAAAATCCGTGCTGATAAGGCAGAGAAGTTAGGCCTTGACAGTTATATTGATTATGCTTATTTAAGCAAGAGAAGATTTGATTATAAAAAAGAGGATGTTGCTAATTTCAGAAAGCAGGTGCTTGAGGTTATTGTTCCTGCCTGTGTGAAATTAAGACAGCAGCAAAAAGAAAGACTTGGCATTGACAGTCTCCATTATTATGACGAGGCTCTTATTTTTCCGGAGGGTAATGCAACACCTATCGGAGATAAGGATTATATGGTAGAGCAGGCGCAGCAGATGTACCGTGAGCTTTCAAAGGAGACAGGAGAGTTCTTTGATTTCATGGTAGAGCATGAGCTCTTTGACCTTGAGACAAAGCCGGGCAAGCGTCAGGGTGGCTACTGTACACAGTTTCCATTGTATAAGGCTCCATTTATTTTTTCTAACTTTAATGGAACAAGTGCTGATGTGGAGGTTCTTACCCATGAGGCAGGACATGCCTTTGCAGGCTACACTGCTTCACGCTTACAGCCGATTCCTGAATTTTCTCACAGTACAAGTGAGATAGCGGAGATTCACTCAATGACCATGGAGCATTTCACATATCCTTGGATGGACAAGTTCTTTGGTGATAAGACAGATAAATTCATATATGCTCATCTGGCACAGGCATTACTTGTAATTCCTTATATGATGTGTGTGGATGAGTATCAGCACAGGGTATTTGAAAAGCTTGACATGACACCAATGGAAAGACGTGCTGTATGGAGAGAGCTTGAGAAGACCTATATGCCATGGCGTGATTATGATGGTAATGACTTCCTTGAAAACGGAGGCTTCTGGATGCAGAAGCAGCATATTTTCTTATATCCGTTCTACTATATTGATTATGCACTGGCACAGATATGTGCATTCCAGTTGTACGGAAGAATGAAAACTAATAAGGAGCAGGCTTGGAAGGATTATTATGCATTATGTCAGGCTGGTGGAAGCAAGGGATATTTTGAGCTTCTTGAGCTTGCCAACCTGTTAAATCCGTTTAAGGAGGGCAATGTAGAGCTTTCAGTAAAGGAAGTATTAGAGGAGCTTAAGTTAGTGTAAGAGATATTGCTGTAAGCAGTGTTGGATATATTTGCATAAGGTTGAAGCAGGTAAAATACTATGACAGAAGGAAAAATATGGAAGGAAATAGTTAAATTTGCATTTCCGCTGTTTCTGGGTAACTTTTTTCAGCAGTTATACAATATCGTTGACTCGCTGGTTGTAGGAAATGTATTAGGCAAGGAGGCACTGGCTGCGGTCAGCTCCTCAGGAAGCCTTATATTTTTATTGGTAGGCTTTGTTCAGGGAGTATTTATGGGAGCGGGCGTTATAATATCCCGATATTTCGGTGCAAAGGATGATAAGGGCGTGGATATTGCTGTACATACTACCATGGCATTCGGCTTGGTAGCAGGTGCACTGCTTACTATTGTAGGTGTAGTATTTACACCAATAATGCTTAAGCTTATGGGAACGCCGGAGGATGTAATGCCTAATTCGGTATTATATTTCAGGGTGTACTTTATGGGTGCATTAGGTATTGTTATGTATAATACTACAAGCGGTATATTCAGAGCCATCGGTGACAGTAAGCATCCGCTATATTATCTGATTGTATCATCAATAATCAATGTGGTGTTGGATATTTTATTCGTAGCCTATATGGATATGGGAATTGCAGGAGCATCCCTTGCGACAGTTATTGCACAGTTTGTAAGTGCTATCTTGGGCTTTATTAAGCTTACAAGAATAGATGGTCCGGCTCGTTTCAGAGTGCGTGATATGAAGATTAATAAGGATATGCTTAAGGATTTGCTTACCATCGGTATTCCATCAGGTGTGCAGAATTCCGTAATATCTATTGCAAATGTAGTGGTGCAGTCAAATATTAATGCCTTTGGTTCAGTGGCAATGGCAGGCTGCGGAAGCTATTCAAGGCTGGAGGGCTTTGCATTTCTGCCAATCACCAGCTTTAGTATGGCACTTACTACCTTTATAAGCCAGAATCTTGGTGCAGGCAAATTAGACCGAGTGAAAAAGGGTGCCAGATTCGGCGTGTTTGTAGGAATAAGCCTTGCTGAGCTTATTGGTGTTGTTCTCTTTATAGCCGCTCCGGTACTGGTTGCGTTATTTAATGATGAGCCGGAGGTAATAGCTTATGGTGTGATGCAGTCAAGAATAGAATCATTATTCTTCTTCCTGCTTGCTCTGTCACACTGCCTTGCAGGAATATTCAGAGGAGCAGGTAAGACCAAGGTGCCAATGTTTGTAATGCTTGCTTTCTGGTGTATTGTGAGAATTATTTATATTACAACGGCGACACACTTTATACATGATATCAGGGTGATATTCTGGGCTTATCCGCTTACATGGTCGCTTAGCTCTATTACTTTTATTATTTATTATTTTAAGGCTGATTGGATGCGTGGGTTTATTAGGCAAAAAGCTTAGAATTAATACTCTACGAAGCATAGAATCCGCACAAATTCACCATATTCTACGTTTCATGGGTGTGAATATATAAGTGGTCAGTTTAATATGATGCCTGAAAGGAGGAAACACATGAATCAGATAAAAATTGGTAGGTTTATTACTGATGAAAGAAAGCGAAAGGGCTATACACAGAGACACCTGGCGGATAAACTTGATATTAGTGATAAAACAATTTTAAAATGGGAATGTGGAAACGGCTGTCCGGAGGTTTTGTTATTATTGGCACTTAATGAGCTTGATGTTACTGTAAATGAGTTATTGTCAGGGGAGAAGCTGCAGGAAACCGACTACAAGAAGAAAGCGGAGGAAAACGAGGCAGGGTATTTGAGTGTCCGAAATGTAATGAACATTTTGTCCCAACAATGAAATCATATATTCTAAGACCACATAATATTGCGAATACAAAGCGAAGATTAAAATGTCCTGCATGTGGAAAAACAGGATATTGTAAACATATTCTGACCAGATAGTTTTCACAAATACTAAGTACCCTGTTGACTTATACCACATATAATGATAATATATATCTGTCTAAGGGTACTTAGGCAATTACATAATGTATATAACTTGGAAGTAGAGGTTGCGTTTTTCATGAGTAGTCTTTTGGACATGGCAGACATGGTAGAAGAAGGAAGAAAGGGAACGGCGCCGAAGCGGGGAATGATTCTGAGCATTCTTTAGCTGGGCATATAGTTAAGAGCTATATGACTGTCATCATTTAATGGGGAGCTACTTAAAGGCAATATATATTCAATTTGTGTTGAATGTTGAACTTTTAAGAGGTGGCGTATCCGTCAGCTCGTTTTTTTGATTTATAGGATTAGGGTGTCAAAAGGGTGCTTTGCACCTGTAACATACTATATATGGATATTCAAACTTGTTTGCATATCCATATATACTATGTTACAATGCACCTTCGGTGCTTTTGCCCCCTAATCTTTATAGGAAATGTTGATGGATATGACCGTTAAAAATAGCTTTGGGCTATATACATAGCAATTTTAAGGAGGATAAGAAAATGGCAATTTTTACAGGCTCAGGTGTTGCGATTATCACACCAATGAAGGAAAACAAGGAAGTGGATTTCGATACTCTAGGCAAGATTATCGATGACCAGATTGCTAACAGCACAGACAGTATTATTATCTGTGGAACAACAGGAGAGGCTTCAACACTTACACATGAGGAGCATATCGAGTGTATCAGATACACATGTGATAAGGTTGCAAAGAGAATCCCTGTAGTTGCAGGAACAGGCTCTAACTGTACAGATACAGCTATTTACCTTTCACAGGAGGCACAGAAGGCTGGTGCTGATGGTTTATTGGTAGTTACACCATATTACAACAAGGCTACACAGAACGGTTTATATGAGCATTATAAGGAAATTGCATCAAATGTTGATTTACCAATTATTATGTATAATGTACCAGGCAGAACCGGCTGCAATATTCTTGCTCCAACAGCAGCTAAGATTTTCAAGGATATTGAGAACGTAGTAGGTATTAAGGAAGCTACAGGTAATATCTCACAGGTGGCTAAGCTTATGTCACTTACAAATGGAGAGATTGATTTATACTCAGGAAATGATGACCAGATAGTGCCAATCATGTCACTTGGCGGTAAGGGCGTTATCTCAGTTCTTGCTAATGTTGCTCCACAGCAGACACATGATATCTGTGCAGCATATCTTGCAGGAGATGTTAAGAAGAGCTGCGAGCTTCAGCTTAAGGCTATCGAGCTTGTGGATGCGCTTTTCTGTGAGGTTAATCCAATCCCTGTAAAGGCAGGAATGGACCTTCTTGGATGGGGCACAAAGACACTTAGAAGACCACTTACACCAATGGAGCCTGCTAATTTAGAGAAGCTTAGAACTGCTATGGTAAACTACGGTTTACTCTAAAATATTAGTGGCACGAAAGTGAGGACAATATGATAAATATAATTATGCATGGCTGCAACGGTAAGATGGGTCAGGTTATCACTAACCTTGTTAAGGATGATGCCGATGCTAAGATAGTTGCAGGAATTGACCCATTTGATGATGGTCACAATGGATATCCGGTATATAGAAATATTAAGGCTTGTGATGTTAAGGCTGATGTAATCATTGACTTTGCGGCAGCAGCGGCAGTGGATGATTTACTTGACTATGCAGTTGAAAGAAATATTCCTGTAGTATTATGTACAACAGGTCTTTCAGAGGCTCAGCTTGATAAGGTAGAGGAGGCTTCCACTAAGGTTGCCATCCTTAAGTCAGCTAATATGTCACTTGGAATTAATACATTATTTAAGGTGTTAAAGGGCGTTGCGCCTGTTCTTAGTGCAGCAGGCTTTGACATCGAAATCGTAGAAAAGCACCACCGCTTAAAGGTGGATGCACCAAGCGGTACAGCACTTGCACTTGCTGATTCTATCAATGAGGCAATGGATAACAAGTTCGAGTACAAGTTTGACAGAAGTCAGGTTCGTGAGAAGAGAACTGATAATGAGATTGGTATCAGTGCTGTTCGTGGCGGCACTATTGTTGGCGAGCATGAAGTGATTTTTGCCGGACAGGATGAGGTTATTGAATTTAAGCATACTGCCTATTCTAAGGCGGTGTTTGCTAAGGGTGCTATTGAGGCGGCTAAGTACCTTGCGGGTAAGCCAGCTGGTAGGTATTCTATGAAGGAAGTTATTGAATAGGGATAGGTGTAAAAGGGAAGCTTTTTGGATGTTAGATTCATAAGAGCTTCTCTTTTTAATTATTATGCAGGTATAATGATGGGAAGCATTAAAGAATAAAATATACATAAAAACTATTGATAAATATCACGGTTATGGTATAATATCTCTATAAAACAATGTAAATATATAAAAGAATTGTATTTGCAGCCGAGAGGGAATATAATAAGGAGGGAAGTATATGGATGATATTCAGAGACGTCGTGATATTGTAAAAAGGCTTCGACCAATAGACGACACCTTTTTCGAAGTGCTGATGCAGGATATTGATACCTGTCAGGAATTGCTAAGAGTTGTGCTGGAGGACGATAATCTTATTGTGGAAGAGCTTCATCCACAGGAAAGTATTAAAAATCTGCAAGGGCGTTCTGTGAGATTGGATGCATTTTGTACACTCAGCAGCGGTAAGCGATGTAATATAGAGGTACAAAAGGGGAATAATGATAATCATCTGAAAAGAGTTCGCTATAATGCTTCATGTATTACAGCTAACGTTACCGAGCCGGGAACGGATTTTGAGGATATACCGGATGTTTATGTGGTATACATATCTACATTTGATATATTTAAGCATGGAAAGACCATCTATCATGTAGAAAAGACGATTACTGAAACCGGAGGTATAGTGAGTGATGGATTACATGAAATATTTGTTAATACGAAAATAGATGATGGTTCTACAATTGCCGAATATATGCAATGCATGATTCAGGAGAATGTGGATAACAGGAAGTTTCCATATCTCACTAAACGCTGTAAACAGTTTAAAGGTAAGGAAGGAGGGGCAGATAATATGTGTAAATTAGTAGAAGACTATGCGAAGGACTACGCAAAAGAACATGCAAAAGAATACGCAAAAGAATATGCTGAGGAGCAGATTAAAGAATCACAAAAAGAAACCGCCCGCCTGATGTTTGCTAAGGGCGTAGCCATTGATATTATTAAGCTTGCCACATCAGCATTATCTGATGAGGAGCTTGAAGCCATTGCTAATGAAATGATAAGAATGTAATATGTGTTTTGTATAACCGTCAGGAATATAAATGTCTTGGCGGTTATTTTTACTTCTTGGTTTTGTAATGACGTTATATCCAAGCATTGATAAACAAAAAAACTGTAATTCTCCCTAATATCGATAAGTAATAATGTGGTTTTTTCAACCTTTTTTGATATAATTATGTATAGCAGAAGGTTACGGATTATAATCAGGAGGTATTTCAATGAATAAATTAAATGACATATCAGTATGCTACACTATAAACGGAGTACAGCACATTATTAGTCAGTCAGATGAGAATATTAAGCTTACACCGGTTATTAGCGAAGTATCCAAGAATGAGAAGGAAATAACGCTGAATATTGAGAATAGTACAGGGCAGGATATTATTCTTAAATATGCAACGCTATGGGCGGTGGAGAGTGAGTCGGAGTTGCTAATCGGTGAGGCTCCATATGAGGTATACCGAAGTGGGCGTCATAAGAATGACATGCCGGGAACCTTTACTCTGGGCACAGATAGTGCACGAATTCGTGATGTATTAGGAGCTATGTCGGAAAGTGGAGATAAAACAGATGCAGAGAGTCGGGTCAGAAAAGTTGTGAGCGACCATTTGACCATAATTAAAGGCAGTGAAAGAAGTCTTGTTGTAGAATTTACAGGCGGTAGAAAGCAGCTTTTTGAGACAGTAATTTCCTTAGATGGGGAGTATGGCCTTAAGTCTCTTAGTGCCAATGTGATATTTAATATTGTCCTTCCAGCCGGAAAAGAAATAGAAAGTGAAACGCTGAAGCTTGTTTGGACTAATAACGTAGAAGCAGAGATTGAGCGCTTCGCTGTGGATAAGGCTGCTAAGTATGGAAGCCGATGTGGAAAACGTCCATCAGTTTTCTGCACATGGTATTATTATGGTCTGACAGTGACCTATGATGATGTTAAGACTAATCTTGACATTATGAAGGAAAGAAAGCTGCCTTTTGATGTATTTCAGGTGGATGAGGGCTGGGAGATTACCCTGGGCGAGTGGATGCCTAATAAGAAATTTCCGGTGCCAATGAAGCAGGTAGCAGACGAGATAAAGGAGGCAGGATTTAGACCGGGTATCTGGACAAGTCCGTTTATTGCTCATGAGAGTGCCTCAATTTGGCAGGAGCATCCTGAGTGGAGACTTAACCAGATGGATGGAAGTCCATGTCTTTTTCCGATGAATGATACGGTATATTATGTGTTTGATATTACTAATCCGGCAACTTATGAGTATTTTACAGAGTTATATAGAAAGCTTACCTTTGAGTGGGGCTATACCTATCATAAGCTTGATTTTACACGTGCAGCGGTTATTTATGAGGATGCAGAACTTTATGACAAGACGATTACACTGGCGGATGCCTATTATAGAGCTGTAAGTGCCATCAGAAAGGGTATGGGCGAGGAGGCGTATTTTCTTATGTGCGGAGGCTTGTATGACCCGATTATAGGTCTGGTGGATGCGCAGCGAACAGGCTCCGACGTGCTTTCTATGTGGAGCTCTAATATCAATAAGGATGGCAAGACTGCGCCATATACAATTAAACAGAGTGTGCTAAGATACTATATGAATAAATGGTGGGATAACGACCCGGATGCTCTTATGATTCGTATAAACGAAACAATGGAGCGTAATCTACGTCTTACATACGGTCTGCTTAATGATGAAGAGGTTAAAACCTCTGTAATCAATCAGCTCATGGGTGGTGGAATTATGTGCGCCACCGAGCCTCTGGATAAAATAACGGATGACAGGCTTATGGAATACAGAAGGATTCTGCCTGTTCTGCCAAGCGAAGTACGTCCTCTTAATATAATGGAGGAGGCTCGTTTTCCGGGCATGGTGGATGTATATATGAAGTCCTTGGATGCTCATTTACTATGTGTGGTAAATTGGGATGATAGTGAGGATGTGGCAGTTGATATCTGTGTCGAAAAGCTATTGCCTGATTATGCATCGAAAGAGGACAAATATCTTATCTGCGATTATTATTCAGGCGATTACTACGTAGGTGTGGCAGCAGATGAAGTTATAAGGACAAAAGCAATAGCACCTCATGGAGCCAATGTATTCAAGGTTGTTAAGCTGCAGGATAAGCCTCTTGTAGTAAAATCCACAGGACACTATTCTATGGGTGGCGAAATAGAGCAGCTTGAGATGATAGAAGGTAAATTGCATTATACAATTAACAATGATTTTGACTGGACTGTCAGCTATGGAGTATTATTACCGGATGGGCGAGTTGTTTCATTAGAAATCAATCGAGGAAAGCAGGAGGGAATACTATGATTACAGAATTTGAAGTAAAGCTGCCGATTATAAATGATAAGGAATTTAATATTAAGGATTATGGTGCGGTTGCAGGAGGCAGGGTATCAAATACAAAGGCTTTTGCAGATGCAATTAAAGCCGCCAGTGCAGAGGGCGGAAGAGTTGTAGTTCCCGGTGGAATCTGGCTTACAGGACCTATTACGCTGCTCTCTAATGTGGAGCTGCATCTACAGGATAATTCTGTAATTTTATTTAGCAAGAGTAAAGAGGAATATCCTTTAATAGTTACGGATTATGAGGGTATTAGAAGAATCCGTACCGTTTCACCGATTAATGCTGAAGGCCAGCATGATATTGCAATCACAGGAAATGGTGTAATTGACGGAAATGGTCAGCTGTGGCGCCCGGTTAAGCAGTTTAAGACGACGGAGAGGCAGTGGAATGACCTTCTTGCAAAATCCTCATATGTAATTGAAAGCAATGAGGGTGGTGTATGGGTGCCGGAGGAGACTATTTATAAGGAAAGATTCAGGGGAGAGGTGTTCCCAGATGATTATAATAGTGAAGAGGAGGCTTTGAAGGAGGCTGCTGATTATTATGACTTTTACAGACCAGTGCTTTTGAATTTTAAGCATTGCGATAAGGTTCTCATAGAGGGTGTTACCTTCCGTAATTCCAGTGCGTGGATGCTGCATCCTTATTTTTGTGAAAATGTTACGGTGGAAGGTATCACACTTATTAATCCGATGTATGCCCAGAATGGAGATGGCATTGATGTGGATTCCTGTAGGAATGTTCATATTCATCATTCAACATTTATGACTGGGGATGATGCTATTTGTATTAAATCAGGTAAGGACAGACAGGCAAGAGCTTTAAAGAAACCATCAGAAAACATATACATCCATGACTGTACAGTGCTTCACAGTCCTGCCGGATTTGTGGTTGGCAGTGAGATGTCAAGAGGCGTAAGAAATATTCTTGTGGAGGATTGTTCATTTATAGATTCAAAGATTGGTATCCGTTTTAAAAGTGCCATGGGTCGTGGCGGCATTGTAGAGGATATTCATATCAGACGAATTAATATGGTGGATATTAAGGAAAAGGCTGTGACTATTACCATGGATTATGTGCATAATCTTATGGATTATCATGACCCGGTGGTGCAAAGCGATGATCCGGAGGATATTCCGGAATTCCGCAATATTCTCATAGAGGATTGTGTTTGTACAGGAGGCGAGATTGGCGTGGTTGTTCATGGACTGACTGGAAAGCCGGATACGGTTCATGATATAACTGTACAGAATTGTGATTTTGCAACAAAGAAGAAAATG
>JAZQLB010000394.1:0-2555 GCA_045542475.1 Lachnospiraceae bacterium
AGATAAAATCTGATATACTATAAGGTGAACTTCCAATATAATTATAATCCTGTTGGAGTTCACGGAGGCAGTATATGTTGAATTTTTTTAATAAGAAAAACAGAAAGATAATGACAACAGTTATTGTTGTTATATTAATTGTTGCAATGGTTCTTCCTATGCTTTTAGCTTATATCTAAGCTATATAATAGCATGTTATGCCGTTTTTGTAAAATGTAGTTTTTATGATGAAGCAGTATGTATAATATTGATGTACAGGAATGCTTTTTTCTTTAAATCCGATACGTAATATGTTATACTGAATGTAATGGTATGAGGCAGAGGAATGTAATGGTATGAGAGCGGGAAAAGTAACTGATACAATATTAAAAAGATCCGTAATTAACCTTATTGATTATAAGAATGATAAGGTTCTTTTTGGCGCAGGTATCGGACATGACTGTAGTGTTATCGAAGCAGGGGACAGGTATGTGCTTACCTCTACGGAGGTTGCGGTAGGAGACGAGAGTCAGGGGCCAATGCTTGCTGTTATTAAGGCGGCTAATAATATTGCAGCCTGTGGTGGGGCTCCAATTAGTGCTTCTGCAGCTTTTGTTCTGCCATGCAAGAATGTGGATGTGCGCCTTAAGGCGCTTACCAGAAATGTGCTTACCGGATGCAGGATGTGTGGAGTTCAGCTGGCAGGAGGGCATACAGAATTATCAGATAATGTGACTAAGGAGCTTGTGACAATAACCGTAACGGGAACCTGTGACAGGGATTCGCTGAAGAAGCTTATAGATGTTAAGTCGGGAATGGATATTGTGGTCAGTAAATGGATTGGAATTGAGGGCACGGTAATAATGCTTAGGGAGCACTATGAGGAGCTTCGTAAGACCCTGCCGGAGAGCTACATAAGCAGAGCTGCAGATTTTAAGGACTGGCTTAGCATAATGAATGAGGCAGCAGTTGCATTACGGTATGGAGTGACTGCAATGCATGATATATCGGATGGTGGTATTTTTGCGGCATTATGGGATCTGTCAGAGTGTGCAAAGACGGGTATCACAGTAGACCTTAAGGCAATTCCTGTTAAGCAGGAGACTATAGAATTCAGTGAGGTATTAGGTGTTAACCCTTACAGAATGAAGTCATCAGGAAGTCTTATAATGGTAACAGAGGATGGAATCGGACTTGTTAAGGCATTGGAGGCAGTGGGCATTCCAGCGGCTGTTATCGGACGTACAACAGATGATAATGATAAGAAGATACTTAATGGCGAAGAGGTCAGATATTTAGAAAAGCCATAGGTGTTGTTGGTATAAGCACTATAGGAATTAATAATGATTGAAGCGTATTACGGATGGCTTTCCGGATAATGCTTTAAATAAAACGGAAATGGTGTATAACATCGTTTCAAAACAGTAATAGCAAAATAGTGAGTAAGGGCGAATGGAATCGCCTTTTCGGAAAGGATGTCAGCACGGCAATCGTCCTTTCTAACAAAATAAAGCCGTGCAGAAATGAGGAAAAGCTATGGCAGATATGAACATTGAGTACATCAATCCTTTTCTAATGGCCGCTACCCAGGTTATGAAGGATGTATGTCAGTTGAAGCTCGAAATGGGCAAACCTTATGTAAAACCAACAGAATTCGAGAAGGAATCAATTGTTGTAAGCATTGGAATTACCGGTCAGATAAGAGGTCAGGTTCTTCTTTCTTTTAACACGGAGGTTGCATGTGATTTAGCTTCGAGGATGTGTTTTATGGAGATTAAACAGCTTGATGATATCTCTGTAAGTGCGTTAAGTGAGCTTGGAAACATGGTGCTTGGTAATGCCGCAACAGTATTATCAACTAAGGGAATTATTGTTGACATTACACCACCATCTATTATTCAGGGTGATTTCAGACTTTCAAGTGCATATGCCCAGAATATATGTATTCCGCTGACTTATGATGGAGGAAAGGTTATAGAGCTGGACGTTTCATTAAAGAAGGCGTAAGAGCAAGAGGTTACAATATGCTTAATATAGTATTACATGAGCCTGAGATGCCGGCGAATACCGGCAACATAGGGCGTACTTGTGTTGCAACCAACACAAGATTACATCTTATCGGACCTATGGGGTTTCAGATTAACGATAAGACTCTTAAAAGAGCAGGCCTTGATTACTGGCCTGACCTTGATGTTACAATATATGATGATTTTAACGATTTTTTGGCTAAGAATCCCGGTGCCAAGCTTTACATGGCTACCACCAAGGCAAAAAATGTCTACACCCATGTACATTTTGATGAGGACAGCTACATAATGTTTGGCAAAGAAAGTGCCGGAATTCCAGAGAGTATTCTTGAGCAATATCCAGAGACATCCATTAGGATTCCCATGGTAGGCGATACCCGCTCGCTGAATTTATCAAATTCAGTAGCAATAGTCCTCTACGAAGCCCTAAGACAGAATGACTTCGAAGGAATGCGCCTAACCGGTGAACCAAGGACCTTCAAATGGACTTAATTAAACATTCCATCTGAGTACAAGCAAAGAAAAAAGCTTCTTGTGAGGTATCACTAC
>JAZQLB010000395.1:0-14887 GCA_045542475.1 Lachnospiraceae bacterium
TTGGCCTCCGACTTGGCACTTTCCAGCTTGGCAACCTCTATTATATCCTTAGGAATATTGGCAAGGGCTGCCATAAACAGAATCATGTTATAGCCCAGATTTTTCCATAGATACAAAGGAACTATAGCCACTAGGGCATACTTTGATTTCAGCCAATCTATCTTATCAAGTCCCATGCTCATAATAAACTCATTAACTACACCATTGTAATGAAAAAGCACCTGCCAGATAAGTACAATAGAAGCCACCGGAACCATCATAGGGCTGAGCAAAAAAGTCCTGAACTGGCTCTTTCCCGGAATCTTCATATCAAGCATCATGGCTAATATCAGCGACAAAACAACCGCCAGCGGCACTGCAATAGCTGAAAATGTAATCGTATTTCTTACCGCCCTCTTAAAAGAACGGTTCTTAATTATATTGGCAAAATTTTCAAGCCATACCCATTCCTTAGTTATAGGGTTATCGATAAATGAATAATAGATAACCACGCAGAAAGGAATGAGGAAAAACAATCCTACACCTATAATACTAGGCGCCAGAAACGGCGCCATAGTGTGTTTTCTCTTTCTTCTCTTCTTCAAATCAATATCCCTTCTCTTCCGGGCTGCTTATCTGTTCTCGTCAACATATAACTGAACTCGGCTCTGAATAATATCTGCAACCTCCTGTGCACTCTTATCACCTTCAAAGTAAGCCTTTGCATCCTCAAGAATAATGTTATACATCTCCTCATTATAAGAAGCAGATGAAGTAATGCCATATACCAAATCCCTGATATTCTGAGCATCCTCTTCAGTAAGCTTACCCATCTTAACCTCTACATCATCATAATACCAAGAGCCCTCATTCTCATTATTCATAGCCTCTGTAAGCAAATCCTCAAAGCACTGCTTATTAACAGGAATCTCCCACTGAATATCCTCCTGTGCCTCCGGAGTAATAAACTGTCTTATAAACTCCCATGCACCATCTTTATTCTTAGACTTGGCACTAATAGTCATAATATCATTAAACTGTGCCACAGAGCCTGAGCCTGAAGCTGTTGGATATCCAATATAATTAACATCCGCATTATACAGACCTTCATAGAGCTGATACTCATCAAAGCTGTAGATATATACATCACAAAGAAGAACCTTGCCGCTTCTAAGCTTTGAAGGCTGACTCTCATAGGTATCCTCATCCCAGTTATATTCAGTAGGGAAGCTGTTTGCCAGCTCTAATACATCAATAAACTCCTGTGAATTAAATGAGCATTCACCTGTCTCTACATTATAGAAGGAATCCATACTGTATCTTGTAAGGAACTGAATCGCATATTCCTTGGTAATATAATCCATAAGCATTGCATCCGGATGCTTCTCCATAAGGGCCTTAACATCCGCAAAGGTCCAGCTGTCGCCATCACCCACATCCTCAGTCTTACCTACTAAGCTTAAAATACTGAAGGAATCTGCTATTCCGTACAGCTTGCCGTCAATTGAAAGTGTATCAAATACATTTGTTATAAAATCATCCTTCTTAATCTCCGGATCATTTTCAAAGAATTCATTGAGGTCCGCAAATACTCCCTTGGCTGCAAGGTTGGCATAATCTATGCTCTCATATGCAGGAATGATTATAATATCCGCCATACTGCCTGTTGCAATCTCAGTATTAAACTGAGTGATCGCATCTTCGTAATTAGAATAACTATCATCTACATAAGTCTTAACTTTAATTCTATACTCCTCGTTTGTCTTATTAAACTTAATGATATCCTCCTTAAGCTCATAATCCATATAGAGCATTGCAAGAGTAATAACCTTCTTCTGAACTACAGAAGCAGCCGGTACCTCCTTAATTGTGGCTAACTCGATAGTTGTTGAAGAGGTCTGTGTTTCCTCCGAATAATTATACTGTGTAGTTACAGCCACAAAGCTTCCGTCTGACAGTACTGTAAAGCCATTCAAATTATTGGTGTTAATATCACAGTCAATCCAGTTAAGTATCTCCTCTGAGGTCTGTGTTGCCACATCATAAATATAGAGACTTGTATCTGAATTCATATACAGCTTGCTTCCGCCTGCCTTATATATAGAGTTGCCATAGTAGCTTGCACCGGGAAGATTCTGAAGTTCCTCGCCTAACTCTCTTGTCTGTGTATTAAGAACAGATGCAACAGTCTCGTATTCCTCATTGCTATAGAATACAATAATCTGTCCGTCCTCTGTTGATGTCATTGCCTGCACCCAGTTAGGAGGTGTAATCTCATAAAGCTGCTTTCCTGTGCTGTCAAGCACCCAAATGTTCTCATCTCCACATATGTATATATTCTTCTCTGCATCTACTGCAAAATTGCTGACATAGAACCAGCCCATCTCCTCTGTAACCTTATCCGCAAGGTCATCAAGGCTGATTTCGTTAATTATATTAAACTCCAGATCCATCTCAACAAAGCTGAAATTTGCTGAATAATCATAATAACCTGACTCAAGCTCCTCCTCAGTAGGCTCTACATAGCTTTCTACTACTGCGTAATAGCCTGTTTCTGTAGGCTGAATACTTGTATAATATGAGTTATCTTCGCTCTCAAACTCTGTCTTCGTCTGCTCGCCGGTCACCAGATTGTAATCAATCTTAACCCTTGTTGACTCATAAGTTTCATAATCAAAATCCTCTCCCATAAAGGTAATCACATCACCATTGGAAAATACCTGATTAATCCACTGTATGTCGCAGTCTATCTCCGAAAATGTAGGAACGTATACATTTCCTGTTGGAGTCTCTTCTCCTGTTTCCTTCTTGCACCCCGCCAATGACACTGTCATCACTAAAACAAGCAGAAGTGCCAACGACTTTTTAATCATTTTACCCATTCTCATATCCTCCTAAAATACTATGTATCGGTGTCTTATTTCCAGTAGTACACCAACCTCATCATATCACCGCGTTAAGCTTCTGTCAATGTACTGAATTATTACATTTTTGTTACAAAAAGTTTAAGATTTATTTAAGCTCTATTTCCAGAAAAAATAAGCTATTATCCATGATGCCGCAACACCTGACAATATGCTTATAAGTGCTGCCGGAATAGTCCATTTTGTTTTTGTAACATTAACTGCCATGTAATAAATACTAACCGTATACATTAGTGTTTCTGTGCTTGAAAGAATAAGTGCCACAAGTCTTCCCTCATATGAATCCGTTCCAAAGCTTGAAAAAACATCAAGCATAAGCCCTGTTGCTGCTGATGCAGAAAAGAACTTTACGATGGTTGCAGGAAGTACTGCAGCCGGAAAGTTAATATGCTGCAGCCATTGTCCCAGCATATTACATATATCCTCCAACAAACCGGATGCCCTAAGCATTCCTACTGCAACCAGCAGTCCGATTAAAGAGGGGACAAGCTCCACGACTATTTCAAGCCCCTTTTTACTTCCTTTGGTAAATTCCTCATATACACTATGCTTTGCCGTAGCTCCTACCAACACAATCGCTAAAATAAGAACCGGAATAACACATTCTGACACAATAAAAACAATATCCATATATCCTCAACTATTCTGCATTCATACCCAATATATGCTGAAAATGTAGCTTTAATTTATGTTTTTTATTTTCTGTGCTTTGTAAAAAGCTTAGTATCAGACACTTTCTTTTTACAAAATACGAAAACAAAAAATTGGCTATTGCAATTTTGTGTGACAAATGGTATATTATTATCGAACATATGTTCTTTATTATTTAGGAGGTTGTTTATGCTAATTCAGGAGAATATGGACCTTATGGATAAGCTTAAGATACTTACAGATGCTGCCAAATATGATGTTGCCTGTACCTCCAGCGGTACCAACAGGGCTAATGATGGCAGTGGTATTGGTAATGCAGTTCAATGCGGAATCTGCCACAGCTTTGCTGCAGACGGCAGATGTATTTCCCTGCTTAAGATTCTGCTTACTAATGAGTGTATTTTCAATTGCAGATATTGTATTAACCGTAGCTCTAATGACATTTTACGTGCCACCTTTACTCCAGACGAGGTATGTACACTTACCATGGAATTTTACAGACGTAACTATATCGAGGGCTTATTTTTAAGCTCCGGTATTATTAATTCACCAACCTATACCATGACACAGATTTTGGAAGTTGTTAAGAAGCTGCGGACAATTCACCATTTTAATGGATATATACATATTAAGGGAATACCCGGTGCTGATGCCTCAGTTATTGAGGAAGCCGGATGGTATGTAGACAGGATGAGTATTAATCTTGAGCTTCCCACCGCAGATGGACTTAAGTCCCTTGCACCTAATAAGACACGTAAGACGATTCTTACCCCCATGAGGCAGATTCAGACAGGTATTACCAATAACAGGCTTATGCTTCACGATTCCCACGCAGGATATAAGAGTACCGGAAGATTAACAGTTAATAATGCCAGCGGGAGCAGCTTACCGGATATAAGCCCCGATAACACCCTATCCGTGCATAGGCGTACTCCTGCTTGGGGTACAAGCTTTGTTCCAGCTGGTCAGAGCACCCAGATGATAATCGGTGCCACCCCTGAGAATGATTATCAGATTGTAACTGTTGCAGAAGCTCTGTATAATAACTATTCCCTTAAGCGTGTTTTTTACTCTGCGTTTGTGAATGTTAATAATGACAGCTCTCTTCCGATGCCTGTTAATGGCCCTCCTCTGCTTAGGGAACACCGATTATATCAGGCAGACTGGCTGCTACGCTTCTATGGATTTAAGGCAGCCGAGCTTTTATCGGAGTCTAAGCCGGACTTTAACGTACTCATAGACCCTAAGTGCGACTGGGCACTACGACATCTTGAGATGTTTCCTGTGGAGATTAATCGTGCACCTAAGCATATTCTGCTTAGAATCCCCGGTGTGGGACCTCGTTCCGTAGAACGCATACTTCGTGCCCGCCGTAGTGCCACACTTGACTTTAATGACCTTAAGAAGCTGGGCGTGGTATTGAAGCGTGCCCGCTACTTTATCACCTGTAATGGCCACATGGAACAGAGCTTCCCAATTAATGAGGACTTCATAACCTCCCAGCTTATAGGAGCTGACCGCCGCAAGGTTCTCCAGCTCTCTGAGCACAACCTGTATCAGCAGATAACTCTGTTTGACACCAACAACACCAACTTCAAGCCGCTACAGATGATGAATTGAAATATCTTACCCCACTATCAACAGCTACTGCAACCATGCCTATTTTAAGGAGGTACCCTCATGCTAATATGTCGCTGCACCGGAACCGTTAACGGAATATTTACTGCTATTTATCGAGCTTGGGAGCTGGGCACCTCAAGAACACGAATTACAATTGCAGATAATGATAATCTCGAATTATTTGCCGAATATGTGGAGATAGAAGATGATGAAGCGCTTGCTGCCAAGGTAGCCGCCTCCATTAAGCGTAAGATTTCCATGGACGCTTATGAACAGGTATATTATGCCGCACTTTCATCAGACCCTGAACGAGGGGATGCCATATACCGTTTTCTTATGGTTGGCTTCCGCTACGGCAGGGAGGTTGTCAATATGCTTGCCAATCCCCATGTCCGTAAGGTATTTGAACTTAGCCGTAATGTAGGCAGGGAGACACATAATTATCTGGGCTTTATACGCTTCTGCCAATGCAATCACAACAATATGCCACTACTACTTGCCCGTTTTGACCCAAAGAATAATATTCTTGATATGGTATCCCACCATTTTGCAGACAGACTTCTGCAGGAGAACTGGATTATAGTTGATACCAAAAGAAATATCTGCTCCCTGCACAATGCCGGAAGCAGATACTATATAATTCATGATATACCTAACGAGTTGTTGAACCTGCTGGTTACACAGTCCTTAGAAGCTTTTGAAAATAAAGCCTATGAAGAGCTTTGGGAAACTTTCCGTAGTTCAATCACTATAGAAAGTCGAAGAAATGAATCCCTTCAACAGCAGCTTATGCCTCTGCGCTACAGAACATATATGAACAACCACCCTTAAGATTTCCTTTGTGCTTTATGGCGGCGTTTCTCTTCATACATGGACTTGTCCGCCTTCTGAAGGAAATAGTCAAGTGTCTTACCTTCAAAATAATCCCAGTAAGCACCTATACTCGCACATAAGTCATATGGTCCGTCATGACCTTCGTTGTATCTTGCAAGCCCCCAGGTAATTTTATTAATTACGCTACGAACCTTATCCTTAGGATTACTATCCTTAAATACTACAAGAAACTCATCTCCACCCACTCTTGAGCAGATATAGTCCTCTTCTACTGCCTTATACAGAATCCTTCCCAATGCCTTAAGTGCAATATCACCCTCACTATGCCCATACGTATCGTTAATGGTCTTAAGATTATCCATATCCACAGAAATAACTGCAAGCTTATCCCTGCCTATCGTCTCAATAAGCTTTGCTACATTACTATAGAAACCATTTCTGTTATACAGACCGGTAAGCGAATCCGTTAAATAAAGTCTCTGCATTTCATTTTTATTCATCATCAGCATTATAATGTATCTTACATTATAGCAAAATGAATTATATGATGAATACTGGAAATTGTTACAATCAAAGCAAATCATATTATACCCTATTGGCTTGCCATCAATATGAAGCGGCGTAACCATATAATAATCGTGCTCTTCATGCAGCTTCGCGAGAATATCCTTCATCTCACTATGTGGAATACATACATCTCCACTATATTCACTATCAGGTCTGTAGTTAATATAATGTATTTTATTAGTTCGCGAATAGTAATCCTCGCTCTCCCCTTCTCCCTCAATACCAATAGACTTCGCCATCTTATCCCAGGTCTGGGCATTAATACAGCAATAAAAATTCTTATAGCCTATACGATCAAGAAAGCTTTTCATATCTCTGAAGGCATCATGATAATCGCCAAAGCTTACTGTAGAAATCATATTATTAAGTCTCTGATTATAATCATTATCATATCCCATCTGCCATTCAAGATCCATCATCTTTCTGGTAGCATCCAGAACCCTGTTATAATCACAACCACAGGAATGACCAATCATCATTCGGTTCTCCAGTATGATATGCTTAGAGTAGCCCTCAAAATTGGTAACAACCATATCAAATATGGTGTCAAACATTCTCTTATAATCGTACCCTGATGTAGTAAGAAGCGGGTCCGTATAATTAATAGTATCAATGCCATCAAAGCCCGATACTGCCACATCCTCCGGAACTCTGTAACCACGCTCAGTTAATACTGAAATGGTAGTAAGCGCCATACTATCATTGGACGAAATAATAGCCTCCGGCAATTCCATATCGGAATCCAGCCACTCGTCAAGCACCTTTCTTGTAGGCTCATCCCAAAAATAGCCATAGCCCACTCGCCTATCCTCAAAAGGTATTCCGTACTTGGCAAGTACCTCCTTATATATATTGATTCGATTATCCGAAAAATCATTATCCGGCATTCCGGCAAGGAAATTAATTCGCCTATAGCCATGACCTCCTACCATATGCTCGACTACATTTCTAAAGGAAGTATTAAAATCAAATGATAAGCAATAACAGCCCTCTATCTCTCGATTAATCACAATAACAGGAACCCCTGCCTTCTTAGCACGGGCTATGAGCTCATACTGCTCCGCATCCCTCTTAAAGGACTCTGCCAACAAAACTATCGCATCATAATAAAGGACATCTATCATTCTGAATATTGATGCCTCTCCATCATCATATATAGTGCCATAATAAAGATCGGATGCCGTTGAAAAAACAACAACCTTACAATTATACACCTTAGCACGATTGCATATGTTTTTTATGTATTTTTGCTGTTCATTTTCCATGTGGCGGGACACACAGAGTGCAATCTTTTTAAACGCTTTTGCATCCTTGCACATAACAACACTCCATTCGTATCAAAAAAATATGTGACTGTCTTCCCATTTTCATACCTATTATCTATTTTATTATAGCTTTTTTACCCGCATTTGTAAAACTTTTTTTATAAAAATATATGGATTTTTTAATTTTTACTAAAATAACACATTATTTTACATACAATTATCGCCACAATGGAGCTGATAAGTGTTGCACATAATGCCGGAAGAACAATTTCTTCCGGATTTACTGCTCCATAGCTTCTTCGATAGGCAATAATATTTACCGGAATTAATTGCAAGGAAGAAATATTAATTACAAGAAATGTACACATTTCTTTGCTTGCCATAGCAGAGCCAGGATCCCTTTTACATTTTGAAAGCTCCTCCATTGCCTGCAGTCCCGGTCCGGTAGCACTCCAGCCGGTTCCCAGCATGTTCATGACAAAATTAACTGTTATATACTCCTTAGCCTTCTTCCCCTCCTCGCAGTTAAGGGACGGAAACAACCAGTTTACGATTGGTGAAAGTAATTTTGTTAAAAACCTTACAACTCCTGCCTTATCTGCTATTTCCATCAGTCCACTCCATAACGCCACCACTCCTGCCATGGATATTGCCAGCGTAATAGCCTGGGCAGAGCCATCAAGCACCGCCTGAGATACCTCCCCGATATTTCCGTTAAAGGCAGCATATATTACGCTGGCACACATCATAAAAGCCCAGATATAATTAAGCATGTCACACTTCCTGTTACATTATTATTAATTATATTCCGGGCTTTTATAGTTATGCCTTATTAAATTTTTAACAGCTTATTCTAGCGCTTACTTTTTCTTCTTTCCATATGCTTCACTCAGGCTGACAATTGTGCCATCCTCCTGCTCCACATCAATATTATTAAGCTGCGCTCTGAAATTAGCTCTGAAATTAGCTATATATCTCTTCCTAAGCTCTGCCTGCTCCTGCTTTTCTTCCTCAGTAAGACCTGCCTCCTTAGATTTATGATATAGCTCATTAATTCTTTTAATTACTCCATCCAATTCTTTTTCAGTCATATTAATTCCTTTCACTAAACAGCAGATGCTATGATTTCCATTTCACCTATCAGCGTAACATTACCATAATCAGCCGGTAAAATAAAATGCGCACCCTTTTTGATATAAGTTCCATTAATCATGCCGCTTCCATTTACCACACTCATAAGCATAAACGGCTGATTCTGACTAAAGCTCATTTCTCCATCAATATCCATTTTCCAAACCTTGTAGTATTCACATTCCTGCATAAGCACCATGGTATTTTTCTTGATATCCGAATAATTAACCACTGCCTCCTTTACGCTCCTTGCAGGAACACTAATCACATCTATGGATTTGTCCACATGCAGCTCGCGCTTCTTCCCATTAGAAAGTCTGTCATAATCATACACTCTATAGGTTATATCGCTATTCTGCTGTGTCTCAAGAAGAAGAATTCCTGCTTTTATAGCATGAACGGTTCCCGGTATAATCTGTATAAAATCACCTTTTTTTACCGGAACCTCTCTTATAAACTCACTCCATCTGCCCTCAGTAATCATGCTCTCCAGCTGACGTCTTGTAGTTGCATTATGTCCCACAACCAAGGTGGAATCCTCCGGGCAGTCAAGAATATACCAGCATTCAGTTTTTCCCAAGGAGCCCTCCTCATGCTGCTTGGCATACTCATCCTCAGGATGTACCTGAATGCTTAAATCCGCTTTAGCATCAATTATCTTAGTAAGAAGAGGAAATACACCATCGGTTTTCCTTTGCCCAAATATCTCGGGCTTATTTTTCCATAGCCATGATAGCTGCTTACCTGCAAATTCACCATCCGCAATAATGCAATCTCCATGAGGATGTGCACTTATGCCCCAGCATTCGCCTGTGTCATCTCCAGGAATATCATAGCCAAATTCGCTCTTAAGTCTGTTTCCACCCCAAATCATCTCTTTAAATACGGGTTCTAAAAATATTATCTCCCTGCTGGATTTATTACAGCTTAAATTAGCACCGTTTGTTCTTATTGTATCCCTGTACCAGAATGCCGAATCCTTGGCAATTCTCTTCTGGCTTCTGAAATCCACATAAACAATACCAAATCTCTCATCATATCCTCTTGTCCACTCAAAGTTATCCATAAATGACCATAAGAAATATCCTACAACCGGAATTCCTTCATCACAGGCTCTTTGAATATTACTAAGATATTTATCAAGAAAATCTATCCTGTTAGGGTCATGCACACATCCATCCAAAGCCACCCAGTCGTGAGCCGACATTCCATTTTCCGTAATATATATAGGCAGACCATATCTCTCATACAAAAACCTTGGTCCCCAGTATAATGCCTCCGGCGTAACAGGCCAATCAATAGCGGTCCTTGGAAAGCCCTCATATCTTTTAACAAATACAGGCTTTCCCTCCTCATCTGCTTTTATTTCATAGCCGTTATATATATTCTGTCCAAGAAAATCTATCGGCTGATGAATAAGCTCCATATCCTCCTTGCTTATCTCTGGAAGATACTCTGCAAAACGCTTCAGCCCCTCCTCCGGGTAATGTCCCAAAATCACAGGGTCAGAAAACCACGAAACATTCCATGCCCAGTTACTATCATCATCACCAAAGCCAAAATACTGTTTTTTTGCAGCTGCAATATCCGCTTTGCTCTCTGTTGCCGGATATGCTACTCCTGCTGTTGGTGCATATCCCACCTTAACAGGTCTTACCGAAAACTTTCTAAGCATTTTTACAGCGATACCATGTGCTTTAAGCACATTATGTGCAATCTGAAGCCCCTCTCCTATAGAAAGCTTAAGCCCCGGAGCATGTATACCACTCTGATAGCCCAGCCCCACAAAACACTGTGGTTCATTCAAGGTAAAATAATATTCACATATATCCGAAAAGCGCTCCGCAACAACCTTTGCAAGATAGCCAAACCATCTGCAGCTGTCCTTATTAAGCCATCCCCCCTCATCCTGCAATGCCTGTGGCAGCTCCCAATGATACAGAGTCATATATGGCTCAATACCATTTTCACGCATTTTAATAATCATGTCACGATACATGGCTACTGCATTCTCGTTAACATCTCCTATGCCTTCAGGAATAAGACGTGCCCAGTTAATACTAAAACGATATGCCTTAATATTAAGATGCCTCATCAGCTTAAAATCATCCTCATAGCGGTTCATATGGTCACACGCCACATCACCATTATGATTCTCATAAATGGCACCACCCCTGCAATAAGTATCCCATATGCATTCTCCGCTGCCGTCCCCTGTATTTCTTCCCTCTATCTGATAAGAACTGGTCGCAGTCCCCCATACAAAATCTTTACTAAACATACCTTCCTCCAACCACTACAATGCCTTATATTGTAATATGTTTCCGCAAATCTGTAAATAAGAAAATTTTTCTTACCCCTTTCTTATTCCTTAATCCCCCTTCTACAACACACTTCCAGACTGGTCTATTTTACTTAACGCCTGCCAAAGAAGTAGTGGGTGCAAAAAAGTGTGTTTTTATCCCCGTACAACCGTAAGATAAAAACACACTTTTTTTTGCACTTTCCTAATTCTTATAATAGTTAATCAAACAACCGTCTAAAATAATCTGTCTCTCATCATCAGTAAGCTCACCAATCTTAAGAGTGAACTCATTAAGCTCATCCTTAACCACATAAGCCTTAACCTCTGATACCTTATCCTTAATAGCAGAAACAATTCCCGGAATGAAGATAAAGTCTCCATTAGCAAATGGAAGTGCACCCTCATCAATAATGAATGGAATAAGTCCCCAGTTAATAAGGTTAGAACGATATCTCTTAGTTGCGTATTCGTTAGCAATATTAGCAAGACCACCAAGCACTCTCTGGCATGATGCAGCCTGCTCACGGGCAGAACCGTCACCCGGCTTAACAGCAAAGATTGTGCTTCCAATCTCTGTCTCTCCTGCCTTAAGCTCAGGATATGCAGCCTTAATTACCTTGAATGCCTTTCCAACTTCTTCGTTTGCCTCCATTGGGCAGGCACCTGTACGTCTAACCTCTTCTGCCGCTCTCATTTCTTTTGCCTTGCCTACGTAAGCAGGGTCCTTTCTTGAGAGTGTGAACTCTGCAAGACCAAGAGGATTAGAACGGTATGAAGATGTCTCACCTGACGGAATAAGCTCGTCAGTTGTTGTAACAGGGTCATGAATCTCTGAAACAACCTTAAGAAGGATGTTCTCTGTAAGAGCAACCTGCTCTGGCCAGTCCTTAATATTTGGACCAAACTTAATCTCTACAGAAGGGTCTGCAACGCCCTTGCTGTCAAATACTCTGTTTTCATAAATAGTCTTATCAAAATGATATGTAGGATTAGTAAATACTGTATCCACATCTGTTGCTGCTGTAAGGTATCCCTTGTTAGCCGCAGTTGCAGCGATTGAACGCGCATCCATAAGAGCAACTGATGCAATCTGTCCGCTCTGAAGCTTAGAACCCTCTCTGTTAGGGAAGTTTCTTGTAGAGTGACGGATACTGAATGCATTGTTAGCAGGAGTATCTCCGGCACCAAAGCAAGGACCACAGAATGCAGTTTTAACAATCGCACCTGTTCCCATAAGGTCAGCAAGTCTGCCGTTTCTTGCAAGCTCCATATAGATTGGTGTACTTGCAGGATATACGCTAAGTGTAAACTCATCTGCACCAATGCTCTTACCCTTTAAGATATCAGCTGCTGCACAGATATTCTCAAAGCCACCGCCTGCACAGCCTGCGATAATACCCTGTTCAACATAGAGCTTACCATTTCTAACCTTATCCTTAAGAGTAAAGTCAACCTTACCATCAAGACTTACAAGAGCTCTCTTTTCAACATCCTCAAGGATATCCATAAGGTTAGCATTAACCTCTTCAATTGTATATACATTACTTGGGTGGAAAGGCATGGCAATCATTGGCTTAATCTTGCTTAAATCAACATATACCATTCCATCATAATAAGCAACCTGTCCAGGTGCAAGCTCCTTATAAGAAGCACCACGGCCATGAACCTCGTAAAATTCCTTAATCTTATCGTCTGTTGTCCAGATTGATGAAAGACAGGTTGTCTCAGTTGTCATTACATCAATACCAATTCTGAAGTCTGCGCTAAGACCTGCAACACCCGGTCCAACAAACTCCATAACCTTATTCTTAACATATCCGTTAGCAAATACTGCACCGATAATAGCAAGCGCAACGTCCTGTGGACCAACTCCCCTAGCTGGCTCTCCTGTAAGGTAAATACCAACTACGCCCGGCATAGCTACATCATAGGTCTTGTTAAGTAACTGCTTAGCAAGCTCTCCGCCGCCCTCGCCGATAGCCATAGTACCAAGAGCACCATAACGTGTATGTGAGTCAGAGCCAAGAATCATGGCACCGCACTCTGCTAGCATTTCTCTTGCAAACTGATGGATAACTGCCTGATGAGGAGGTACATATACACCACCGTATTTCTTAGCACAAGTAAGACCAAACATGTGGTCATCCTCGTTAATTGTTCCGCCTACCGCACATAAGCTGTTATGGCAGTTGGTAAGAACATAAGGCATTGGAAACTTCTCAAGACCTGATGCTCTGGCAGTCTGAATAATACCAACAAAGGTAATATCATGTGATGTAAGCTTATCAAATCTAAGCTTTAACTTATCCATATTATCAGCTGTATTATGCTTGCTTAAAATATCATAAGCCATGGTATTCTTAGCCGCAGCATCCTTAGTTGTGTTCACGCCAGTCTTTGCCGCAACTGCTGCGAGTGCCTCTGCGCTATCCTCTATTACTTCATTTCCGTTAACAAGCCAAGCTCCGCCTGTGCTTAATGTAATCATATGTATATCCTCCTGAAATTCTATTGTTTATACAAAATGCTTTTTCTTCTTTATCACAGTAAAGCAAGAAATCATTCCCATTATATATGGACTTTCCCAATAATTCAAGCCCATACTGAAAAAATTTATTACTTCTGAGCAATATGTGCCTCTAACCAGTCCAAAATATCCTGATACACGCCCTCTTTTCCAATTTCATTAAGAATCTCATGGCGCATTCTTGGATAAATTTTTATCTTTAAATCATGAATTCCTGCTTCCAAATACATGTCATAGGTTTTCATTACCCCCTTACCATACTGGCCAACCGGGTCCTCTGCTCCTGCACTCAAATATAAAGGCAAATCAGCCGGTACCTTTCTTGCGTTTGCATCGCTGCAAGCTCCCTGCACGAGATTAAAAAGAACCTTAAAGCCATTAGTTGTAAAAATAAAATCAGCCATCGGGTCCTTCTTAAAAGCATCCACCACATTTTCATCAGTACATATCCAGTCACTCTCCGTTCTTGGATTGTCAATATGTGATAAATACTTTCCAAAGGTAAGTCTCGTAGCAATGGTATTTCTATGCCTCTCGCCTGATATAAGCCTGCATATTTCCATAAAAATCAGCCCTGTTTTAAGCTCCACTACACTCTGCCAGCCTGTACCAAGAATTATGCATCCATCAACGCCCTTTCCATAACGGGCGATATAATTCCTTATAATATAACTGCCCATACTATGCCCAAGTACAAAATATGGCACCCCCGGATATTTTTCCTGTGTTTTCTTCTTAAGACGATGCACATCCCTTACAACAATAAGCTCCCCATGATTCTCAGTAAAATATCCAAAATCCTTATCAGAGGCTACCGACTTACCATGCCCTAAATGGTCATTCCCCACCACCACAAAACCATGCTGTGTCAGAAAATTCGCAAAATCCTCATATCTGTCAATATGCTCCGCCATGCCATGTGAAATCTGGAGCACCGCCTTTACATTACCATCCTCCGGTCCCCATTCCACCGCACGAACCTTATTTTTCTCATTTCGTGATTTATAATAGAATTCTTTTTTTATTGCCATAGCTTCCATCCTTGTTAATGTTATATATCTATTATTTTACATTTATTTTGGAA
>JAZQLB010000396.1:0-6887 GCA_045542475.1 Lachnospiraceae bacterium
GGAAGCAAGATGGTTTTGAAAAAACTTTTTTGACGTCCTTAGCGGAGGTGAAATCCACTGCTTACTGCGACTTACGCTCGAAGGCTATCCTGAGAGTGATAGTCGCAGTTAGCAGTTAGTTCACCGGAGTGTTGTCAATTGTTTTTTCAAAACCATCTTGGTTCCCTCGTTTCGTCACTTCAACAAAAAAGACTCCCTTTTTTTCAAAGGAAGCCTTAAAATATATCACTCTTCAATAGGCGAATAATTCATACTAATTTTAATATCCTGCCCATAATTACCAAAAGTCTTTCCAAATATGGTCAGTCCACCAATATGCTCCGCATCATCATTAACTGCCATACGGAATCGAATACTGCTTCTGAAATCAAGATTGAAGCTGTCAATTGTAGTATCGGATATCTTGAGACCGTCAATGAAGGTTCCTTTCTTATTGATAACGATGAGCTTAAGCATACCATACTGATTCCAGTTAGGGAACCACCAGTCAGGAGTGAATACACCCTTGACATCACCAAAGTCTCCAGGCGCTGTCCATGTTCCGATGCAGGCATCATTAAGATAGAAGCTGATGTCGGATGGCCATACGCTGTTGACACCCGGAGCCTCAGAGCTTAACTCAGCAGATATTGATATCTGTGTAATCTTCTGAGAAGCCGGAATAAAGTTAGGGATAACATATTCGACATATCCCTTAGTGAACCAAAGTATATCTGCATTATAGCGGTTAGGATGCTCGAAATATCTGGCATCATCCACCTCTCCGATTAAAGCATCGGCAGAAGCCAGACCGCAGGTTGGATATATCTTATATGAAGAATAATGACCGACCTTTAACTCGGTATTATATACATTCTGTACCTCCTCCTGTTTCTCGAGGTCGATAAGAATCTTATCGAGATGTACAGAGCATATCTTCTGATTACCATGACCGGAAGATTCATTAGAGGTGGTTATAAGACCACTTGTTTCAAGTTTTTTAATATGATTGGTAAGTGCTCCGTTAGTTATACGAAGACGAGTAGCAAGCTCGTTCATGCTGATGTTGTTATTCTCAAGTAGAATATTAAGAATCTCAACTCTCACATCGGAGCCAAGGGCTTTAAAAATCTCAAGTCCCTCGTTAAGTGAAGTAATGTGTAACACCGAAATACCCTCCTAAAATAAACTAAAAAATTATATACTAATTATAAAAGTATTTTAGGTTAAAGTCAATTAAAAGTGGAAAAGTTTACAATTTGTTAAAATAAAAGTTCGAAAAAGTTAAAATTAGAATGTGAATTTTAGACGAAAGTCAAAAATTTTAAATATATCAAAAGTACTACAGTTAGCCGAAAGGCCAAACGCAGAAGTGCAATTAGCACAGAAATGAGGTAAAAGATGAAAAAGGGTGGCTTTCATATTGATACCCCGGTACACGATCCTGCGATATTCGTGGATAAGGACGGGAGTTATTATATTTTTGGAACACATATGTCAGCGGCTTCTTCAAAGGATTTGCGATACTGGGATATGTTCGCAGAGGGAGTGAATGCTGAGAATCCACTATTTTCAAATTTGTTTGAGGGAGATAAAAGGGCGTTTGAATTTTGTGGGAAATTCAATGGTAAGCATTATGCGGTATGGGCACCGGATGTGTCGTATAATCCGGTTATGGGCAAGTATGTGATGTATTTCTGTACATCGGGCTCATATGTTAAGTCCAGCATATGCATGGCAGTAGCTGATAATCCGAAGGGACCATATACCTTTACTGAGGCGATTTTACATTCGGGTTTTGATGCAGATACGATTGATAAAACCAATGTTAAAGAGGTGCTTGGAAAAAAGGATGATATTTCGAGGTATCTTAAGAAAAATGGAAATTATAACAATCTTTGCTGGCCAAACTGTATTGACCCTAATACCTTTAGGGATAAGAATGGCAGACTGTATCTTGTATACGGCTCTTGGTCAGGAGGAATATTCCTTTTAGAGTTGGATGAAGCCACAGGTCGTCCTATTCATCCTAAGGAGGATAAGAAGAATAATGTTGACCCATACTATGGCAGAAAGCTCTTAGGCGGCGGTCACAAGTCAATCGAAGGTCCATTTATTATATATGATAAGGAAGAGGATTATTATTATCTTTTTGTATCCTTCGGATGGCTGGCAAGGGATGGCGGTTATCAGATTCGTCTTTTCCGTTCCAAGAAGGTAGAAGGACCATATGTGGACATGGAGGGTAAAACATTCAGAAGAGTTAATCACCATGACCCTTATGGACTTAAGCTTGTGGGTAACTATACCTTCCCAAGCCTTGAGTGTGGATATAAATCACCAGGACATAATTCGGCATTTATTGATGAGGATGGTAAGATGTACATTGTATACCATCAGCGTTTTGATATGGAAAATGAACGTCATGAGCCAAGAGTTCATCAGATGTTCAGAACCAAGAATGGCTGGCTTACGGCAGCACCATTTGCAACAGAGGGCGAGATGCTGTGTGCAAAGGAATATCATGAGCGTGAGATATGTGGTACATATTATATTATTGAGCATGGTCTTGATATTTCAGCAGAGGTTCGCAATCCTGTCGAAACAGAATTTACACTAAGTGGTAATATAGTTGTGCCTTCTCAGGGAAATAAGGTGGTTGGACAATACGTGCTTGAGGGCGAAAGCAGGGTAAGCATAACCATGAATGGTGTTACCTACGAAAGTGTTATTGTTCAGTTAAACGATGAAGCTGGCAATCCTACAATGTGTATGACTGGTGTCGGAAGCAACCAGAGTATCTGGGCAGTAAGATATTTGTAAATGTGATATTGATAAAAAGTTTTGGGTTTTGTACCTGATAGTAACTTTTTTCATCATATAAAAAGGGCTGTTTGTTCACTTAATGTGCAGATGGCTCTTTTTATGTCTTGACTTTCTACAAAAGTAGAAGTATAATTTCTACAAGTGTAGAAAAAAGTACGGAGGTTATTATATGGGAAACGGTATATCGGAAGCGGAAGCAGAGCTTATGCAGATTATATGGAACAGTAAGGATGGGAACGGAGCTTATATTCCGATAAGTACAAACGAGATTATGGAGCATGTAAAGGATAAGTGGTCCATATCAGCAGTGTCTACTTTTCTGGTTAGAATGGAGAAGAAGGGCTTTATTAAACAGGAAAAGCAAGGGCGGAGTAATGTGTTTACTGCTATTGTGAAGGAGGGCGACTATAAGGCTACAGAGAGCCGGCGGTTTCTTGACAGATTATATAATGGTTCTATAAAGAGCTTGTTAGCAGCTCTCTGTGACAGCAATGTCAGTGAAGAAGAGTTAAAGGAAATAGAAATATTTCTTAAGGAAGCAAAGGAAAAGAATGAATAATACTTAAGGGGAATGATTATGGATTTTATGGAATTAATGAGTATAAAAATGCTGCTAATATCAGCCATAGGCGTACTGTTAATTATTGGTGATAAGCTGTTTCAAAACATTAAGGCAAGAACAAGATGCTATATATGGTTTATTCTGGTGATTGGGATGTTGATTCCAGCGGGATTAGTGGATATAAAGGTATCAGAGGATTCAATATTTGCAGGGTTTGCCGTGGAAGTGGCAGAAGCTGATTATGATAATGGCGGTTATGAAGCAGATATGGCGGAAAACACATCCGCCTTAGAAAGCACGGTAATGCCAAATACAGCTGTAATGGGAAATACAGCAACGGAAAATGCGGATAAAGGAAAAACGCCTGATGAGGCAGTAACCTTGGAGACATCAAAAGCAGGAGTATCAGATACTATGCAGGCTGAAGTGTCGGAGAGCATAGCTAATCCAAATATCATACCACCTGTACAGTCAGAAGATGTGTTTAATGGGACACAGTCTGAGCATGATTTGGATATTGACATACAGATGAATATTTCACACGCCATGGAAATAATATGGATAATGGGTGTGGCAGGATTTTTGGTAATTAACTGCATTGGCTATATAAAAATCTCTTCTAAATGTAAGAATGGTATTCAAAAGGAAGCCGCAGGAATAAACTACCTTGTATGTAAGGAGATTAATACCCCATTTACCATAGGAATATTAAAAAAGAGAATTATTCTTCCGCAAAAGGAATATTCAGAAGAGTATCTTGCAATGATACTTAAGCACGAAATGATACATATTAAGCATCATGATACTGATGGAAAAATGTTAATGCTGCTTGCTAATTCGTTGCTATGGTTTAATCCTGTAGTATGGGTTATGAGAAAGCGTTATAACAGGGATATTGAGCTGGCATGTGATGAGAAAATTGTGAAGGCTATGAAGCAGGATGAGCGTATAAGTTATGGAGAACTTTTATATAACGAGGCAAAAGGTAACAGGGATTATGCATATGGAACCTTCTTTTCTGCTAAGGGTGAACTGCCCACCAGAATTAAGAATGTGGTTAATGCTACCACTAAGAAAAAGGGATATATCCTTCTGGCAGTAATTGCAATTATCAGTCTGATTTTTTTACTAAGCTTTACAATTAAGAAGGTTGATTTACCATTTATCAATGAACAAGAGGATGTTGTTGTGGTAACAACTGAGCAGGAAACGGAAACTGAAACAGAAGCAGAGCCTGCATTTTTTGTGGTTAATCAGTTAAATGGGCTTCAGTTTGAATATGATCAGGCACTGCAACAGGATATTTTGGAGCTGCTTAATCAGGCACAGGTATCAGAGCCTGAGTTTATCGAAAATATAGAAAGAAACTATTATAATAAATGGAATGCTCACATGATATCAGTTGCACAAGAGGATGGAAGAACAGAGTATTATATCGCAGAGGGGTATAATTGTTTCTATGTTAAACGATACGCAGACTCAGGGGTAGTTACAGAAAAGCATGCAGATGTGGATATAACATATATAGATAAGCTATATGAGCTTATATATTGGGTTGACAGAAGGGTTGGCAGCTTTAATTACGAGAATTACGTTGGCTATCTTGACGAGTGCTACTATTATTATGACTTTAAGGATTTTGTAAATAAGGATTATGATTGTGATGGTCTGGTGGACAGAGTATACAGAAATGAGGATATCAGCTACAGAATAGAGTTTGGTAATGGAGATGTTCTCGAAATAGTCAGAAATCTATGGCCGGGAACGATTCTTGAGCTGCATTCGGCTGATTTAAATGGTGATGGAAAACAGGAGATAATATTTGTTAATGATAATGATTCATATATGTCCAATAACCCATATCCAACAGTTGACCTTGTTGTATATGAAAAAGAGGGAGATTCCTACAAAGAAATGGATTTGCCATTTATCGGTGGGGACACAACTTCGGTAAAGGTGGCAATTAATTATGAATATCAGGGAGATACCACCTATAAAATCTATGTGGAAAACTATGAAGAGCCTTTTAGCAGTACAATGACGGGACAAAATTGGAAAAATGGTGAGTATCTGTATATGAATGACCTTAATCTGCCTACTCATTATCAGGGCTTGGCTGATGTATATGTGAAAAGAGACGAGGATGGAGATAAGCTTGTTGTGGTACACAGAGCATTTAGTAAAGGTTCTGGTGCGCTAATCGAGCTTACCTTAGGCTATGACAATGGACTGGTAATAGAGGATGGTATGCTCTGGGAGGATGGTGCACATCTGCATTATACCATGTATATTAATCTGATAGAGGGTTATGAGACCGGACAGGGGGCAAGAGAAAATGGATATTCTTATGTATATATTAATGATATTAATACCACAATAGAAAGCTTTAAGCATTATCTTGGCGAAGGGGTAGAATATTCTACAATTAAAACGGCGGACAGTCTTAGCGAGTGGAAGCTTGATGACTATGAGGGAACACTTATTTCCTTTGAAGAGTGTGATGGTGTGGGCAGAAGTGTATACGAGTACACTTATAACGATAGAACCGGATACTATGTAATATACGGCATGGATGGCAAAGACTATGTATACAAGATTATCTTCCCTCTGAATGTTGATAAAGAGCAGATGGAGGAATTTATAAGCAACATAAGAATATATAGTGGAGCCTTTGATTTTAGCTAAAAATCTTATGAAGTAATTGGGAAAATGTATCAATAAGGTAAAATGATTATAAAATAGCACCTTAGAACTAAAATTTTAGTTGATTTATTCAGCAAATTAACGTAAAATAGATATAAAGTAATGAATTTAACTCTGCGGATTCTTTATAGAGTGAATATATTGCGAAAGATTTGTTTTATGTACGGAGGCGCCTATGTCGAAAAAGATATTAATAGTAGATGATGCAACATTTATGAGAATGACCCTTAAGAAGATGCTGGAACCATTTGGATATACCTTTGCAGAAGCAGAGGACGGAAGAAGCGCTATTGATGTGTATGATTCTGTTAGACCGGATTTGGTTATAATGGATATTACCATGCCTGGGATGAATGGTATCAGAGCAGTAGAAGGAATTAAGAAGATTGACCCTGATGCCAAGGTTATCATGTGTACATCAATGGGACAGGAAGCTATGGTTGTTGAGTCTATCGAGGCAGGAGCAGCGGATTTTATTAAGAAGCCTTTTGAAGCAGAGAAGATTATTGAAGTTGTGAATAAGGTGTTGGGATAGTGAATGATTTTAAGAGAGACCTTTCAGGAATGAGAGGTCTCTTTTTTCGCTTTATAGGAAAGTTCTCCCTTTCGGAGACCTTAAAAAAAGAAGAGCCCACCGTTTGGTGGGCATACAAAACAAACGACACATATTTAGAAGATGTAAAAACCTTCTTCACCAGCCTCGCCGAAATCAAAATCTTCTTCATTTAGGAAATAATCCATATCAAGAAGGTCTTCATCGCTCATTGAGCGGATTTCATCAGCTGTCATGCCCTCAGGTGGATTATTTATGTATTTT
>JAZQLB010000397.1:0-5176 GCA_045542475.1 Lachnospiraceae bacterium
CACGGATTTTGTGCTGGGAGTATATAATGAGGATAAGCTTATTGGTGTTTTCTCTTTTATGTATGACGAGGCAGAAAAATATATGGAGCTTATACTTGATTTTTCTAAGGAAAAAAAGACGTATGAAGAAATATTCGATTATTTACAGGAAAAATATCCGGGATATCAGCTGGACTGTGTATTCTCACCTGATAATAAGATAATCAAAGAGGTTCTTGAGGCAAAAGGTGCAGAATTTTATAAGGAGCAGTTAAAAATGAAGCTTAAAGAACTAATTCCATATAAGCATGAGCTTACAATAATCCCCTATGCTTCTGCATACGAGGAGGGCTATAAGTCCATGCATTCCACTGATGTATACTGGCTGGCAGAAAGGGTTATAAAGGCAAACAATGTTTTCAAAATATTTCTTGCCCTTGAGAATAACGAGGTGGTAGGCTATATTGACGTAACCCACAAATTCGAGGAAAACGAACCTTTTGACCTCCTTGTAAAAGAAAACTACCGAAACAAAGGTTACGGCAAAGCCCTTTTACAAGCCGCCATTAAATCCAACCATCCAAAAGCCATGTCACTATTAGTTGACGTTGACAATTCCCCTGCCATAAGTGCATACCACCGACTAGGCTTTATTGATGTTCCAAGCGAAAATAACATAACCGCTCATCTGAACCTATAATAATTCGTGAATAGCTTTTTAGATATACAGAAATATATAAGGGCAGGGATTATTTTTACAACTTTTCTGGCGTTTTTAGCAGAGGTGAAATCCATCACCTACAACGACTTAGGCTCGAAGGTTTTCCTGAGAGTCTTAGTCGTTGTTGGTGATTAGTTCACCGGCAGCGTTGCCAGCTTGTTGTAAAAATAATCCCTGCCCTTATATATTTCGTCCGGTATTGCAAAAACCTACTTCACAAACTTTCTATACAACCAGATAAGCAGACATGCACCAAGTACATTGCCTACATATCCGAGGGCAGTAATCTTTAATAGTCCAAGTAAGAAGCCCATAACCATACCACCAACTACACCAAGGATAAGGTTAATAACCCAGTTTGTTTTGCTACCCATAAGAAGTGCGGCAAGCCAGCCACAGCCGGCACTAATAACGAGAGAGATAATAAAGTTAAGCATTATATAGTCCTCCTAGAACTTAAATATTTTTTTCTATATTATAATACTAAAGTACTAAAAATACAAGATGAATTAAGTTGTTGCGGTATTTTAATATAGATGTTAGTATATACAAGTATGTTTATTGAAAGGGATGAAAATATGAAAGAAAATAAAATGGGAGTAATGCCTATAGGCAAGCTGATTATGTCCATGTCCTTGCCGATTATGGCGTCCATGCTGGTGCAGGCATTATATAATATTGTTGACAGTATATTTGTTGCAAAAATTCATGAGGATGCTTTGACTGCGGTATCAATGGCGTTTCCTATACAGAATCTTATGATTGCGGTGGGAGCAGGAACCGCGGTGGGCGTTAATGCTTTACTCGCACGTTCTCTTGGTGAGAAGGATTATAAGAAGGTTAATAAAATTGCAGAGAATGCGGTCTTTTTGGCAGTACTCAGCTATGTGGCATTTCTTTTGGTGGGCTTGTTTTTAGTGGAGCCGTTTTATAGAAGTCAGACAGATATTGAATCGATTATCAGCTATGGAAAAGAGTATATGGTGGTGTGTTGCTGTTTCTCATTTGGTATATTTATACAGCTTATGTTTGAGAGAATGCTACAGGCAACAGGAAAGACCATATATACCATGTGCACACAGGGTGTAGGTGCCATTGTTAATCTTATTTTAGACCCGATACTTATATTTGGTATGTTTGGATTTCCTAAGATGGGTGTTACAGGTGCGGCAGCAGCTACAGTTATCGGACAGATTGTTGCCGGAATAATGGCTGTTGTTATGAATCAGCTTAAGAATCATGAAGTAAGAATTAACATGAAGGGCTTCAGACCAAATGCAGGGATTATTGGAGCTATTTATAAGATTGGTATACCATCCATTGTCATGCAGGCAATCGGTTCTGTAATGAATTATGGAATGAACAGGATTCTTATATCCTTTACATCAACGGCAACAGCAGTATTTGGAGTGTACTATAAGCTTCAGAGCTTTATATTCATGCCGGTATTTGGTCTTAACAGTGGAGTGATTCCTGTAATAGCCTATAATTATGGTGCAGGTAAAAGAGAGCGAGTTATTGAAGCTATTAAAAAGAGCGCCATTTTTGCAGTATCTATAATGGTTGTGGGTGTTCTTGCATTCCAGCTTATTCCTGAACCGCTGTTAAAGCTGTTTGAGGCATCAGAGACTATGATACAGATAGGTGTTCCGGCACTTAGAATTATCAGTATAAGCTTTATTTTTGCAGGCTTTTGTATTGCTTGCAGCAGCGCTTTTCAGGCTCTTGGAAGTGCAATATACAGTATGTTTACATCCATTGCAAGACAGCTTATTGTTCTTCTTCCGGTGGCTTACTTTTTTAAGACCATGGGTGATGTTAATCTTGTATGGTGGGCATTTCCTATTGCTGAGATTATGTCACTTGCGATGTCAATATTTTTCCTTGTGCTTATTAATAAAAAGGTCATTTCTAAAATCGGAGCATAAGAAAATTGTATACATAATGTAATGAAACTTCTTGAAAAAAACGGTAAAATTTGCTATAATATCTATAATGATACGTTTGGTAATTACCGGGTAAACGAAATCTGTTTCACTCTAATTCGCTGGGTGTAACAGATTTTTGTTTTTATTTAAGGAGGATTTCATGAATCAAATGGTTGAAGATGCAGTATTTAATATTGGGGATTATGTAATTAAGACGAATAGTAATGTATGCAGAATTGACAAGATTAGCCCTTTGGATATTTCACCGGATAAGGACAGACTTTATTACAGCCTTATTCCGTTAGGAGATAAGGTGGAGACGATTTATGTGCCTGTTGATAAGGCGGCCACAAGTCTGCGCAGGGTTATGACAGAAGCAGAAGCTTTGGAGCTGATTGACTCTATTCCTGAGATAGAAGCTCTATATATTGAGAATGAGAAGCATCGTGAGGTCGCATATAAGGAAGCGATTCAGAGTAGCGACCCGAAAAGGCTTGTCAGCATTATTAAAACCATGTATATTAGGAAGAAAATAAGAAATGAATCAGGCAAGAAGGCTACAATAGTGGACGAGAGGTTTTTTAAGCTGGCAGAGAATAATCTGCATACGGAGCTTGCCTTTGCTCTGGGCAGAAATAAGGATGAGATTAGTGATATTATAAGAAATGCTGTAGAGAGTGCCTGATTCGGATAAATGAGTTGTAAGCTTATTTGGATAGGAGTTATATGCTACAGAGTATTAAGAAAAGCTATGAGCACACCATATATGCTGCTTATATGGGATATATTACACAGGCCATAGTTAATAATTTTGCACCTTTACTTTTTTTGACATTTGTCTCAAGCTATAGGTTATCTTTGGAGAGTATTACACTTATAACTACAGTTAATTTCTTAGTACAGCTGGTGGTGGATTTGATATCTGCCAAGATTATAGACAGAATCGGCTACAGAGTGTCAATAGTTGCAGCGCACATATTTGCTGCGCTGGGGCTGTGCGGAATGGCTATTTTGCCGGAGCTGTTTGGCAACTCTTATATGGGAATCATGATTTCAGTTGTTTTATATGCAATAGGCGGAGGCATTATTGAGGTTTTAATTAGTCCTATTGTGGAAGCGTGTCCAACGGATAAGAAGGAGGCGGCCATGAGTCTGCTACACTCCTTTTATTGTTGGGGGCATGTGTTTGTTGTATTGGTTTCTACAGCATATTTTCATTTGGTTGGAATAGAGAACTGGAAGCTGCTTGCAGGTATATGGGCAGTTGTGCCGGCGTTTAATGCAATATATTTTCTTTTGGTTCCTATATATCCTGTTGTGTCAGAGGATGAGAGACTGACACTTAGGGAGCTGGTTAAGCAGAAGGTATTCTGGCTTATAGTGGTGCTTATGGTATGTGCAGGAGCCTCTGAGCAGGCAATGAGCCAGTGGGTGTCGGCATTTGCAGAGTCGGGACTTAAGATATCAAAGACTATGGGGGATTTGCTTGGTGTATGTGCCTTTGCAGTATTTATGGGTACAGCAAGAGCTATATATGGTAAATATAGTGATAAGATTCCGCTTAAGAAAATGATGCTTGGAAGCGCAGTTCTGTGTATATTCTGTTATACGCTGGCTGCATTTTCGGAGCATCCGTTAATGGGGCTTTTAGGTTGTGCGATATGTGGCTTTTCGGTTGGAATATTCTGGCCGGGAACCTTTAGCATTGCTGCAGTCGCCATACCGGGAGGTGGAACGGCAATGTATGCCCTGTTGGCTTTGGCAGGTGATTTGGGATGTTCATCAGGTCCTACGGTTGTAGGTATGATTGCGGATATTTCTGGCGGAGATTTGCGACATGGTCTGATGGTGGCTATGTTTTTTCCGATAGTTATGCTTATAGGTATTTTATTTATTAAAGAAAAAATGTCCAAATAGCAAGGAATTTGCAGAATATACTTGAGTTTTGTGTGAATATGTCTTAAAATAGACCTATCAAGATACACGGAGGTATATTAAAGAATGGGTAAGTTTGTAATTAAGAAAACTAATACAGGAGTTAAGTTTGATCTTAAGGCAGCCAATGGACAGGTTATTGCTACATCAGAGGTGTATACAACAGATGATGCATGCAAGAACGGAATTGCCAGTGTTAAGAAGAATTCAGCGGTTGCAGCGGTAGAGAACCAGACAGTAGAGGGCTACGAGACAGAGAAGAATCCTAAGTTTGAGGTATACGAGGATAAGGCCGGTGAATACAGATTCCGTCTTAAGGCTACGAATGGACAGGTTATTGCAGTCAGTGAAGGCTACACAACACTTGCCAACTGTCTTAACGGCGTAGAATCAGTTAAGAATAATGCACCGGATGCTGAGATTGTAGAAGAATAAGTACATACAATTAAACCATCCCACAATGTATTTTGCGGGGTGGTTTTTTGTGCGAAATAATGAGCCGAATGAAAAAGCCCTTTCCCCCTGCCTATGGGGCTAAAAGGAGCGAAGCTCCTAAGTTATATCATATATACGCAGCAAACTCGTTTGCAAGCGTATATATGATATAACTTAG
>JAZQLB010000398.1:0-2758 GCA_045542475.1 Lachnospiraceae bacterium
AAAAAAGAGGCTATTCCTAGCCCCTTTTCTTATGTATAATCTTATACAAGATAAGGTGTTAATACAGAAAGAATTGTCTCAACATCGCTCTCAGCATGAATGTTAAGGTCGATTGGCTTTGAAAGGTCAAGGCTGGAGATACCCATAATAGACTTACCGTCGATTACGTATCTGCCTGATACTAAATCAAAGTCAACATCAAACTTAGTGATGTCATTAACGAAAGACTTAACCTTATCAATAGAATTTAATGAAATCTGAACTGTTTTCATAGTACACCCTCCTAATGGTTTTATTAGTATAATACTACCTTTACAATAGGGAAAAGTCAATAAAAATGTTCCGAAAAATGTGGAAAAGAATGGAGAATTTTATGAAATGTGCTCTGCACAATCTTGGTTGTAAAGTTAATTCGTACGAAACTGATGCCATGCAGCAGTTGTTAGAGAAGGCAGGTTATACCATAGTGGAATTTGGCGTGGAACCTGCAGATATATATATAATTAATACCTGTACAGTAACAAATATGGCTGACAGAAAATCACGCCAGATGCTTCATAAGGCTAAAAAGGATAATCCGGATTCGATTGTAGTGGCAGCCGGCTGCTATGCTCAGGAGGCAGGAGAGAAACTTTTAGAGGATGAGTCTATAGATATTGTAATTGGTAATAATAAAAAGAAGGATATTGTAGAGATTTTAGATGAATACCTTAGTACTCATAAGGTGAGTGAAAGTATTATAGATATTAATCATACCAATGAATATGAGTGTTTGGAGATTGACCAGACCTCAACGCATACAAGAGCATATATTAAGATTCAGGACGGCTGTAATCAGTTCTGTACTTATTGTGCCATTCCTTTTGCAAGAGGAAGGGTGAGAAGCCGCAGGAAGGATGATATTCTTAACGAGGTTAATAAGCTGGCAAAAAGCGGCTGCCATGAGGTGGTGCTTACCGGAATACACTTAAGCTCTTATGGGCTTGATTTTGATAATGTGGAATATAATGAGACTGCCGGAAATGGTGTGGATAAGCCGGTTATGAATTCAGAGCATCTTTTGGAGGTAATTGAAGCAATAGCTGATATTGAAGGAATTGAGCGGATAAGACTTGGCTCTTTGGAACCAAGAATTATTACAGAGGAATTCGCAGGCAGATTAGCAAAGCTTAACAAAATATGCCCGCATTTCCATTTGTCACTGCAAAGTGGTTGTGATGCTACTCTTAAGAGAATGAACCGCCGCTACAACTGTGAAGAATTCTATAGAGGTGTGTGCATATTAAGAAATGCCTTTGACCATCCGGCTGTTACAACGGATGTTATAGTAGGCTTTCCGGGCGAAACGGATGAAGAATTTGAAACAACTCGTGCCTACCTTGAAAAAGTAAACTTCTTCGAAATGCATGTATTCAAATATTCAAGACGTAAGGGAACTATGGCAGATAAAATGAAAAATCAAATCCCAGACCCGATTAAGAGTGTTCGAAGCGATGCCCTAATCCGCTTGGACGAGCAACTTTCAGAAGAATACAGAAGAAGCTTTATAGACCAGACAGAAGAAGTTCTCATAGAAGAATTTGTAGAACAGGACAACATCCGCTATGCCGTAGGACACACCAAGCGCTACGTGAAGGTTCTAATAAAGACCAATAACGAACCGACCAATATCGTAGAAAACACCATAGTTAAAGTGAAAATTCTTGATACCTATGGCAATGCAGCAGTAGTAGCTGAATTAATATAATATTGCAGTAGTGGAAGCCACCCAATTAGGAAGCCAAGAGGATGCGATGTCCGGCTTCCATTTGGGAGGGGATTAGAGCTCTTTGGTATCCCGTTTCAAAATCCCTAGCAATATTCCACCATGGATGGTGGAATAGACGCAAGGAACCATGGATGGCGATTTTGCGGCGATTGCGGCCGCAGCTATAGCCTGAGCCGGGATACCTAAGAACTCTTATCTCCGTACAACCGGAAGCCGGACACCGCATCTCCTTGTATTCCGACCGGGGCGCACCACACCACAAACACTTGCAAATTTTTCAATAATATATTATGATAATCTTTATAGTGCAAAGGACGTGAAGAGAAATGTCAGATTTAACAAATACACAATATTTTAAGGTATTACCTGAACAGCATATAGAGGTTTCGGACATACTGAGAATGGTATGTGAAGCTTTGGTTGAGAAGGGATATAATCCGATTAATCAGGTGGTAGGTTATATTATGTCGGGAGATCCAACATATATAACAAGTCATAAGAATGCCAGAAGCCTTATTGTTAAGGTAGAGAGAGACGAACTGGTAGAGGAATTACTTAAAAATTACATTGCAGCAAAGGGTCTGAAATAATTATGAGAATATTAGGACTGGATTACGGTACGAAGACTGTGGGGGTGGCACTTAGTGACCCTCTTGGTTTGACTGCACAGGGATTAGAGATAATCAGACGTAAGGAAGAGAATAAGTTACGTCAGACTTTGGCGAGGATACAGGCTGTCTGTGAGATGTATGGTGTTGAGGAGATAGTACTTGGTTTGCCTAAGAATATGAACAATACAGAGGGAATTAGAGTAGAAAGTACACTGGAATTCAAGGCAATGCTGGAAAGAAGGATAGGACTTAATGTTGTTATGTGGGATGAGAGACTTACTACGGTAGCAGCAGATAGGACCATGATGGAAGCCGGTATACGAAGAGAGAATAGAAAGCAGTATGTTGATATGATAGCTGCTACTTTTATATTGCAGGG
>JAZQLB010000399.1:0-16877 GCA_045542475.1 Lachnospiraceae bacterium
AAACAAAATTTAGAGAAATCGTTGGGCTTATTATTTCAAATTTTAACATAAAAAAAAGCTGTGAGAAACAAATTGTTGAGATTATAATAAACAATTGTTTATCTTAGGATATAAAACTACTAGTTTTTCTTTTAAGGATAATTGATGGATAAATGGAATGTTTTCTACGAGCATGATACGGGAGTTAATCTGCATGGCTTACTTATCGCAGAGACCATAGATTCTTTGTTTGAAAAATTGGGTCAGGTTTTATATGCTGACATATACGGTTGGTATGAGGGCGTGAACGAGCAGGGAATAGATTTAAGTGAGCCAGTATATAAGAATCTTTTAAACTTAAAAAAATGTCCAGTACGAAAGGATAAATTATAGATGAGTATTTTAAACAGACTAAGTTCTTCCTTTAAAATTGCTACAGGTGATACTAAGTCAAGTGCTGATGAAATTACTGAATTAACACAATACGCAAGGATCGAGGTTCCGCCTGAATTCCTAGAAATTATCAAAGAGAAAACGGAAATTGAAATTTCGGTAAATAATAAAAAATATATACGCATATGGGAAAAATGGATTTGGGGTGTATATGGTTCCATTTAACGCTTTGGGTTTTGATGAGCTTGTGTATATAGCGGGTTCACTTGAGGCTTTTTTCGTTAACGGGGAAGGGATGGATATTTTTAATAGTATTTGGTAGTATATTGTTATTATTTGACTTGCAAAAGCAGGTTAATTATATTATTGACGGGGATGTGGGATATCCTTCGGACGAGTGGGAATGCCTCAATTCGGATGTAAATACTTTTTTTTCAGATTGTGTCAGTGTAATGGCGCAATGTTTTGGGGATGGTAGATAGTTTGGGACAGGAGAGAAGGTTGAATATGGCAATTAATAGAAAGAAATTAGTACAAAAGCACAACCCTGTTAAGACATCAACGGAGCTGTATGCACCATTTACTGTGGGAAATGGCAGCATTGCCTTTACAGTAGATGTGACAGGGATGCAGTCTTTATACGAGGAGCAGGTGCAGGCGGGAGTGCCACTGCTTACTATGGGTGATTGGGGATGGCATACTGCTTTTCCAAAGTCAGGGAAGCCATATACCTTGGAGCAGGTGGCTATGACAGAGTATCCTTATTGTGGGAAAACGGTACATTATGCTGTAGAAAAGAAGCCGGGAAATGAAGAGATATATGACTGGGTCAGACAGAATCCACACAGATATAATCTTATAAGAATTGGATTAATTTATAAAGGGGAATATATTGACAGTAATCAGCTTAGTGATATGTATCAGGAGTTGGATATGTATACAGGAATACTACATAGTAGCTTTAAGCTGAAAGGAAAGCAGGTAAAGATTCAGACTGTGTGCCATGGTGAGGATGATGTTCTGGCTTTTCGGATTATCTCAGAAGAATGTGCTAGTGGGAATTTGCAGGTGAAATTGGAAATGCCATATGGTTCTTCTGTAATATCAGGGGCTGACTGGAATGCTGAGGATAAACATACTACAGATGTGCTAAGAAAAGATACTGGTCTATTGTATTTGTCACATCGTATGGACAATGATATATGCTTTATAAGAGTAAGTGGAGAGTCTGGGATTATATATGATAGATGTGCAAAGCACGGCTTTGTATGCACAGGAGAAAATCAGGAGCTTTCCTTGACTGTGGAGCTGTCTAAAACTGAAATACATGGTTATACAGAATATTCCTATGAAGACTGTGAAAAGGCAAGCGGGAAATATTGGCAGAGTTTTTGGGAAGAGGGCGGAATGATTTCCTTTGAGGGTTCAACAGATGTTCGGGCAAAGGAATTGGAGAGACGAATAATTTTGTCTCTGTACTCAAGTGCAATTAATTCCTGTACATCCATGCCGCCACAGGAAACGGGGCTGACTGTAAACAGCTGGTATGGAAAGGCACATTTGGAGATGCACTTGTGGCATTCTGCTTATTTACCTCTTTGGGGAAGAGGTGAACTTTTGAAAAAAAGCATTGGATGGTATCATAAGATACTTCCCCGTGCTGTTGAAAATGCAGAACGAAATGGCTATAAGGGTGCAAGATGGCCTAAGATGGTTGGACCGGAGGGTATTGACTGTCCATCAAAAATAGCCATGCTTTTAGTATGGCAGCAACCTCATATTATCCATATGCTGGAGCTTCTGTATCAGGCTGGCGAGAGTATGGATTTTCTAAGAGAACATTGGGAGCTCGTTAAGGAAACAGCAGAATTTATGGCGGATTATGCAGTATATAATGAGACTAAGCAGGTATATGAGCTGATTGCACCACTGATTCCGGCTCAGGAGAAGCATAAGCCTATGGATACACTGAATCCTGTTTTCGAGGTTGAATATTGGAGATTTGGCTTACAACTGGCAATCAAATGGGCGAAGCGTCTTTGCGAAGCTGTACCTGATAAGTGGCAGGAGGTTGCAGAGCATATGGCTAAGCCGGCTGTAGCAGACGTAGTATATCTGGCACATGAGAATTGTCATGATACATATTCAGCATATGCAATAGACCACCCATCCATGGTGGCGGCTCTTGGACTTCTGCCAGGAGAGAGGATTGACAAAGAAATAATGCGTAACACTCTTGATAAAATATATGCTAATTGGAATTTTCAAACTATGTGGGGCTGGGATTTTGCCATGCTGGCAATGACAGAAACACGTCTTGGAAATGCCGACAAAGCCATCGACATCCTACTTATTGATACAGAGAAAAATAAATATTTAATAAACGGAAATAACATGCAGGTTACCAGAAAAGATTTGCCGCTGTATCTTCCCGGTAATGGCTCTTTGCTGTTGGCAGTTGGTCTTATGGCATCAGAGTTCTGCTTTCCACAGGATAAAGGTTGGAAGGTTCGGATAGATGGAATTAATAGGTTTCCGTTTTAGGAAATCTAATAGGAAACAATGCTGAACCTAAGGCTGCATCTGCAACAAGTAAAAATTCTAGTCTGATTACTGGAATGGATACAAGATGGAGACATGGAGAAGAGGGTAATCGACATACATATAGTGGAAATGATAAAACAAGTGGTAGTCAGATGGAGCCTTGTGATACACGTAAAACATTTGAGTATGAGTATATGAAGCATGCAAATAAAGGGAAGAGGAGATAAACAATGGATAGTAATGAATATGTTCCTTTAAAGGGGGATAGTAATAGTTTTTTTGAAAGATTGTCAGATTACATTAAAAGGTTTGATTCAAATTGGGAAAATGTTATTCGAGGTGCGTCAAGTGGAAAAATTATTAACTATTTAGATTTAGCAACACAAAATAATAAACAACTTGTCATACCGGAAGAATATATTATTTATCTAAAAAAAATGGGAGAAGATGATGGTGATTTATTAGAAAACTTTATAAAGGGAAGCACTAATGTAGATGTTTTGATAGATTATTTGGAAAACATAAATAAATTCTCGGATTATTATGCTCCAATCCCACTAAATCATGTTGTAATTGGTCATAATGAAGAAGTGGAAACAGATATCTTTTTGAAATACAATAATGATTTTGATTATGAAATTAACAGAACGGTTTCTGTTGAACCAGAGTTTCAAGAAGATAATTGGTTTTCTTCATCATTTGAGAAGTTGTTATTTCAAAGTGTATTATTTAAGTATCTTGGTATGACTAAGAAATTTGTGAAAAATTGTGTTGTTCCCACCTGTTTTGATAAAGGGGAGACGGTGGTAGATGCTATAAAAATAATGCATCAAATAAATGAGGTATGCCAAAAGCATGGGATGTTGAAGGTATGGATTAGCGACCAATATAACTATATAGCATATAATGATATAGGAATTGTTTATATGAAACTGGATTTTAATTTGCATGGAAATATATGGAGTGATGATGAACAATTTACAATTGAATTGAGTAATAGTATTAAGAATATATGGGGGTATGATGCAAGCTAAGTTAGTCTGCAGTATGTAAAATGATTGGAAGGCATGAAAGTAATGATTATGAAGAAGTAGAAAATTTTTTGGCAGGAACATTTCATCAAGACATTGAAGAACCGACAGAAGCACTGAGGGAGTATATAGAAGCTGTAGATAGTCAATGGTTGTTATATCTTTCGAAAGAAATTGAACGGTTTTTGATAAGCGATTTGCCAGAAAGTTATAAGGAAGAATTTATTCAAAAATGCACATATATTTATTATCCTGCTATTGGTCTTAAGCCTATAGCATGGTTAATAGATGTGCTGGAAGAAATAAAAAAATCGATTTAATTTAAGGAACAGTTATATTATTAATATCAGAACTGGTCGGATTCAAACTAAATAGGCAAGGAGCAAAGACCAGCAATGTGTGACTACATGGCTGGTCGATTTCTAACCAAATGGAAAGTAGTCAAGAGTGGTAGTTCTTCCAATGGTATTGTTAATGGAAAGACACCAGCATCACGTTTTGCAGATAAATTGAGAGGATTGTCTAATTCTAAGCGCCCCAATACTGTTGTGGTTATTCGAACAGCTGTTAGAAAGGCAAGTGATATGAGTGGTGTGCATGGAACTTATAAAGCCCCGTGTGATGTGTGTCAGCCATTGCTAGATTTCTTCGGGATTGAAGATATAAGATAGGAGATAAATATGATTATTGAATTGTTAGATGAATATGTATTGAATGTATTGGAAAATAGTGGATGGAGTGCTGGAAGAAAACAAGATATATCTTCATGGATTCAAGTTTTATCGGAAGAAGGATATATTGTTAATGAATACGCAAAATCCATTTTATCAGAACTGGGCGATTTACAAGTTCGAGTTTCCAGTGATAAAAATCACTTAGGAGTAACAATGCATTTTAATCCTGTAAATGCAGCAAGTGGTGAATATGATAGAATGGAAATATTTAATCAAGCAAGCAATGAAGAGTTATTTCCGATAGGTGAATGTTATGACTGGGTTATATATGTAAGTAATAGCAAAAAAGTATATCTTGGCGATTGGATGAGTTTGTCGATTGCAGGAGATACGATTGAAGACTTTTTAAATAATATATTCAATCCTCAATTTCAGTTAAAAGAAATATACACAAATGATAATTAAGAAGCAAGACAATTGAGCCAGCTGTATTTTGACTACAACTGGCTCTTGCATTATATAATATTCTCTTTAATATCAGTCCACTGGAACTGTGTCTTGGTGCCATACAGGCGATTGCTAACCAATAGCTCTGTATCGATAAAAGCTCATAGCCTGTTTGTGAATAGTTAAGCAGGCTATGAGCTTTAGTTATTTTGCATATGGGTTATTATAAAAATCTATCTGTATCCCGTAGACCCAAATCCGCCGGCACCACGCACAGTATCAGACAGCTCGTCAGCTTCCTCAAAAGCAGCAGTAATAAATGGTGTAATAACAAGCTGTGCGATTCGTTCCTCAGGCTCAACTGTAGCCTCAGCCTCTGAATGATTATGAAGTGCAACCATAAATTCACCTCTGTAATCAGGGTCAACCACACCTACCTTATTAGCAGGAGCAAGACCGCGCTTTGATGCCATACCGCTTCTTGGATAGATAAGACCTGCAAAGCCCTCAGGAAGCTCCATGGCAAGACCGGTCTTAATCATAACTGTTTCATGAGGCTTGATTGTAATAGGCTCATCAAGGCAGGCATATAAATCAGCACCTGCTGCGTATTCTGAACCATAGGTTGGTAATATTGCTTTCTCATTTAGTTTCTTTACTTTAATTGGTACGTTCATTTTGTTCTCCGTTCTGTTTTAATACTTGGTGTATTGAATAATTTTTATATATTCGATATCTCATCCCAAAGAATAATCTCATTACGTGAAAGGGATTCCTGTACATTAATGGTTCGCTGGTTTTCTGAGCCCTTGAATTTCAGATTAAGGTTCTTCTGCTCCTCAATAAATGGACCATCCACCATAATATCAAGAAGCTCCAGAATCTGCTTGGTCTCAGGGAGGGTAGGAACCATTTTCTCTAAGATATCCTTGTCATAGAGATAGCCTGTAAAGAGCCAGATTGATTTCTCAGGGTATTCTACCCGCACTTTTTTAAGTAATTCAAGGATTCCTGCCTGATTAGGCGGAGCCATAGGCTCACCGCCAAGCACGGTTAATCCTCGTATATAATCAGGCTTCATGAGCTTGATTATATATTCAATTGTTTCCTCCGTAAATGGCTTACCATAGTTATAATCCCATGTGTCCTGATTAAAACAGCCCTTGCAATGATGAGGACAGCCGCTGACAAAGAAGGAAATTCTTATGCCGGGACCATTGGCTACATCGACATTCTTAATTTCAGCATAATTCATAAAAATACCTCCGGATAAAAGCTGATAAGCGATATGTGCTTAGAAGCCAAGTACCTTCTTGCGTGTAAAGTGTGCAGCTTCTTCATCATTTAACATATGTACCCAGCTTTCACGCTCATTAGATGCGCCTGGACCATAGCTTTTGTATTCTGCCCAGTAAGCAGTGGTGTGGGATTCCTCCTTGTTCCAGTCGTGGAAACCCTCTTTTCTGATATGGGCATCCATAAAGCAGTTTAAAAATACTGCCTTTGCATATATTCTCCACGGTCTGCCAAGATAGGTGCTTTCGGGTGCGCAGTCAGAGGTGAAGCGGCAGCCTTCAAATACATAGCCATATTCCTGTCCCTCAGGAGTGGATGGAGCGGTAATGTATCCGCCAAGCTCTCTGTCCTTCTTAACAGTAAATATCTCGCAGTTTTCAAAATAAGCAGTAGAGCTTCCGAAAATAAAATCAATATCGCCGCAGATATAGCAGTCCTTATAATACTGACGTCCATTAATTCTTGGAGCAAACTGCTTTGGTCCGATAAAGCCGTTAGGCTGTAATTCCTTTGGTGGAAGAGGACCTGTAAATAAGGTGTCCTGATTACCAAGTAAACGGCAGCCCTTAAAGGTAAGCATATCACCCTCGGCATATAATGCAATAGCCTGTCCGACCACAGAACCATCACCGGAGCTGTTTTCAAAGGTAATATTCTCAGCGGTAAAATCATGAGTATCAATAAATACGCTGTAGGAACGGAAGGTTCCACGCTTCATTCCATCCTCCATAGGCATAAATGCATAATTATCATAAGTTATAATGGTTTTATTAGCATCCTCACCAAGAAGTGTAAGATATGGACGTTTAATCTCAAGCAGTTCCTTGTAGATTCCATTCTTAATATGTATTGTAACCGGTTCTTTTTCAGGGATATTGGCAATAGCTGCCAGTGCTTCTGTTATGGTTGTAAAATCACCATCGCCATTCTTTGATACAGTTATCATTTTATTTTCCTCTTTTCCTTCAATAAGTAAATGCAAGTTGACATTTACCCGTCTATTATATTACATTAATAATGTATGTGCAATAATTAGAAATATGGAAAATAACAGATTTTTATTGTGTATGTGATCTTATGGAGTGTGAAAATGGAAGCAATAAAGAGGGCAACAGGCTGTACAGTTACAGCCAGACAACTTGAAAAGAAGAAGCTATACGATATAACAGAATACGGTGCAATAGCAGGTGGCAATCCGGTAGACAATACCAATGCCATTAACATGGCAATTATGGAGGCTGCGGCTGATGGTGGTGGAACTGTAGTTATTCCAATGGGGGAATACAAGACCTATACAATCAGATTACAGAGTAATGTTAATATATTTTTTGAAAAGGGTGCCATAATCCGTGCTGCCAGATGCGACATAGAAAAGGGCTATCAGACACAGGTGGGTGAGGGCGGCAATTATGATGAGCCTGAGGTTAATCTTTATGTGGGCTTACAGGATCATGGGCACAGCTTTTTTGCCAACAGTCTGGTGTATGGTGCAGACCTTGAAAATATTATGATATATGGAGAGGGCTTGTTTGACGGAAGCTTCACAGATGAGATGGGATATACCGGATATACCTTATTAGGCGGTGACCCATTTGAAAATGAGTATAGAAATAAACCGGGACATACAGGATTTTGGTTTGGCAATAAGGGAATATCACTTGTCAGATGTAATAATGTGGTATTAAAGGACTTTTCCATAGTTGATGCAGGGCATTTTGCCATAATTGCAGAGGGTGTAACCAATATGTTAATTGATTCCATTCTGGTGGATACCATAAGGGATGCCTTGGATGTGGATTGCTGTCAGGATGTTACTGTACTTAATTCTAAGTTTAATTCGCTTACAGATGATGCCCTTGTATTAAAGGCATCTTACGGTGCAGGGCTTTTTATGCCTCTAAGAAATGTGTTTATAGATAATTGCGAGGTTACAGGATTCGATGCAGGCAGTGTATATGCGGGAAAATATACCCGTGATAAGTTGATTGCTACTGACAGATGCGGACCTACCGCAAGAGTAAAGCTTGGAACGGAATCCACCTGTGGCTATGAGCTTGTAACTATTCAGAATGTAAGATTTAAGCGCTCAAGAGGCTTTGCTTTGGAGGCAGTTGATGCATCACCTCTTAAGGATATAATTTTTACTGACTGTGAGATGGAGAATATAAGCAGCTCGCCTATATTTATCAGAATTGGTGACAGGGGAAGATTTCCTGTTACGGGTAATAGCAGTAAGGAGCTTACACTTGCAAAGAATAATGTAAGACTAGATAATACAGGCTGGGTGCTTCCGAATAAGGAGGGCTATGAGACTTATCCTGCCCTTAGATATGCCCCATCCTATAACTATACTAAGAAGGTAACTGCTGACGGACATTCATACTTTAATATTGTAGATGATAAGAATCCGGTAAAGTTAAATCCTGCAAATTTCTACGAACAGGATGGACATTACTATGAGTATGTTTATAATATGGCGACTAAGCAGTATGAGCCGGATTTATCAAAGGAAATTCCAGAGGACAGACTGTGCCTTTATGCTAATGCTATGGGGTGTAAGGATTTTGCCACAGTAGAGAATATTGAGATTAGTAATATTACAGTTAAGGATGCTGACCCAAGATATCCTATGATTATTATGGGGCTTGAGGATAGTCATGTTAAGAATGTTACGATAGAGAATATTAGCGTGGAATACCGTGGCGGTATGACCATGGAGCATGCTATAGAGCAGCGCCAGCTTAATACTAACTGGGAATACTCGCAGTTTGGTTCAAAGCCGGCAGTACAGTCAATTCCTTGGCTGGTTAATACATTTTTCTTAAAGAATGAGGGACTACTTCCAAGAATGGAGTGGAGTGAAGCCAAAAACAGCTTCATACCATCGCCATATAATGTTCCTGAGCTTCCGGGGGTATATCCGGAGCCAAGTAACTGGGGAATTCTGCCAGCCTATGGCTTATATGCACGTCATGTGGATGGACTTAGGCTTAGCAATGTGGAATTGTCCTATATAGTGGAGGATGAACGTCCTGCCATGGTATTTGATGATGTTAATGCTTCATTAGTAAAGAATATTAATGCTATGGTTAGTGAAAAGGCTTCTAAATATGTTTTAGTTAATCAGAAATATAAAAGACCAACCAACCTTGAATATGTTCCTAATCAGGAATATCATTCCACAGGTAATAGCGTGGAATTAATGGAAGAGGAAGTTTGTAAGGCAATAGAGGTAATCGTTAATGCGCCTGCACCGGGAACACCGGCAGATAAGCTCTATGCTAATCCTACAAGCGCCTGTGTGGAGAACGGATTTAGCTTTGAGACTGATACGGATGAGTATGATCTTCCAAGAACAGTATACAGACCATATTTTGTGTCTATTGGAGATATTGAGACCGAGGTTGGACGAGTAGTATGCTTTGATGTTATAGTTAGAAATCCGGCTACAGATGGAACAACAGGCGAGGCAGAGGGAAAGAGCTATAACGAGGGCATTGTTTTTAATAATTATACGGTGGAGTGCCAGTCCGGCACTATCTGGATTCAAGCAGAGAATCTGCCGGAGGGTGCAGATTTTGATGAACTGGCAGGCAGCTTTATATGGACACCGGAAGAGGAAGGAGAGTACGACATCACATTTACAGCGAATGATGGTGTGATTCCTATTAGTATGACAGTACACGTTAGTGTCAGTGAAGGTGAGTAAAGAATATGATTTTAGCATGTAATAATATATCAAAGTCATTTGGTATAGACGAAATAATTAAAAATGCCACCTTTCATATCGAGGAGAGAGAAAAGGCGGCAATCGTAGGTATTAATGGTGCGGGTAAATCCACCCTGCTTAAGATTATTATGGGTGAATACAAGCAGGATGATGGTAATGTTATTATTGCCAAGGATAAGACTATTGGTTATCTTGCACAGCATCAGGATTTGAATAGCGGTAATACCATATATGATGAGCTTTTAGGCGTTAAGCAGGATATCATTAATATGGAGCTTAAGATTAGAAAGTTGGAGCAGGATATGCATTCCATGGAAGGGGAGGAGCTTGAGAATACTCTTAATACATACTCAAGGCTTACTCATCAGTTTGAGCTTGAGAATGGTTATGCTTATAAAAGCGAAGTAGTGGGTGTCCTTAAAGGTCTTGGTTTTGAAGAAAATGAGTTTAGTAAGACTGTAGATACCTTATCAGGTGGACAGAAGACAAGAGTATCCTTGGGTAAGCTTCTATTATCAAAGCCGGATATTATAATGCTTGACGAGCCAACCAACCATTTGGATATGAATTCCATTGCGTGGCTTGAAACATATCTTCTTAATTATGATGGAAGTGTAATTATAGTTGCCCATGACAGATATTTTCTTGACAGGGTTGTAACAAAGATTATTGAGATTGACCGTGGCGAGGTTACGATGTTTTCCGGTAATTATTCTGCATATGCAGGTAAGAAGGAGATGCTTCGTGAAGCAAAGCTTAAGGAATATTATAATCAGCAGAGAGAGATTAAGCATCAGGAGGAGGTTATCGCCAAATTAAAGCAGTTTAACCGTGAAAAGTCCATTAAACGTGCTGAGAGCCGTGAAAAGATGCTTGATAAAATAGAGGTAATAGAAAAGCCTATAACTCAGGAAGCTGCCATGCACTTTAAGCTGGAGCCACACAAGGTAAGCGGTAATGATGTGTTGGCTGTAGAAAGGCTTGCAAAGGGCTTTGATGGGAAGGAACTGTTTTCGGATATCAGCTTTGAGATTAAACGTGGCGAAAAACTGGCTCTTATAGGTAATAATGGAACCGGAAAAACAACAATTCTTAAGATTATTAACGGAATAATAGATGCTGATGCAGGTAAGCTTAAGCTTGGAACTAATGTGGAGATTGGTTATTATGACCAGGAGCATAATGTGCTTAACATGGAAAAGACGGTCTTTGATGAGATATCGGATGCATACCCTGATATGACCAATACAGAGATTAGAAATTGTCTTGCGGCATTTTTATTCACTAATGATGATGTGTTTAAGAGAATTGGTGATTTGAGCGGTGGTGAGAGAGGTAGGGTATCTCTTGCCAAATTAATGCTTTCAAATGCTAATTTCCTTATACTGGATGAGCCGACTAATCACTTGGACATTACCTCTAAGGAGATACTGGAATCGGCACTTAATAAATATACGGGTACGGTTTTATATGTATCACATGACCGTTATTTCATTAACAAAACAGCAAGCCGTATTATTGAGTTGTCTGCCCATACCATAACCAATTATATTGGCAATTATGATTATTATCTTGAAAAGAGAGATATATTATCGCCTGTAGAGCAGGAAGCTGAAAAAGCAGTTAAGGTTAGTGCGGTAAAAGAGGACTGGAAGGCTCAGAAGGAAGAACAGGCTCGTATTAGAAAACGTCAGAATGACCTTGCAAGGGTTGAGGATAGAATAACCAAGCTGGAGGCAGAGGATGCAGGGCTTGACGAATTATTGTCCCTTGAGGAGAATTATACGGATTTGCCTAAGCTTTTAGAGCTTAATAAGAAGAAGGAAGCCATAACCAAGGAGCTTGAGGAGTTGTATGAGCAGTGGGAAGCCTTAAGTGAATAACTTCACAGAATAGGACTTATTTAACATTGACTTATTTTTAACAATCGTATATAATGTAGGATAGTTGATAAATTTGTGTCAAACTCAAAATGTAAATGAGGTGTAGTCGATGGACGAAAGAGAGATTTCTTCTGCTGTTATCAGACGTCTTCCTAGATATTACAGATATCTTGAGGAGTTGATAGATAGCGGAGTAGAGAGAATTTCATCTAATGAGCTTAGTGAGAGGATGAAGGTTACAGCTTCTCAGATTAGGCAGGATCTTAATAATTTTGGCGGTTTCGGGCAGCAGGGTTACGGATATAATGTGAAATATCTTCATTCTGAGATTGCTAAGATTCTTGGTATTGATAAGAAGCATAATATGATTATTATCGGCGCAGGTAATTTGGGTCAGGCAATTGCCAACTACTCAGCCTTTGAGAAAAGGGGCTTTGTGGTTAAGGGGATATTTGACATTAACCCTAAGCTTGTTGGTATGACGGTAAGAGGCATATGCGTTATGAATATCGAGGATGTTTCTGCCTTTATTAAGAAGGAGAATATCGAGATAGCGGCTCTTACCATTCCTAAAACTAATGCTGCAGCCATTGCTGCACAGATAGCAGAGGCGGGAATTAAGGCGATATGGAATTTTGCACATACTGACCTTGCTTTACCGGGAGATGTGGTAGTGGAGAATGTTCACTTATCAGAGAGCCTTATGCGTTTGTCATACAAGATTGCACGCGAAGAACGATAAAATTTTAACAGACCTTGGTAGCTTCCAAGGTCTGTTTTGGTATATACTAATTATGAATGGAGGAGAATATGAGTATTTCTATTGAGGATGTAAAGGATAAAATTCAGTCAAAGAATGTACCAATAGTGATTCTTGATGCCAGATGGCACCAGCTTTTTCCGGAAAAGGATAAGACACCGGAGATTAAAAGACTTGAAAAGGCACTTAAGGATGCTCTGCAGCTACAGGGTAAGGTGACAACAGATTTAAAGGAAGCAAGGAAGATTAAGGCTACATTTATGGAGAATGTCATGAATGTGGCAGAGGATCCTAATCTTAGTGATTCTAAGAGACAGAAGATTCAGGAGAAGAATCAGAAGCTGATTGTTGAGGCAAGGGATAAGATTGCAGAGCTTGAAGATATGGAGCTTGAGCTTCCTAAGAGGATTCGTGATGCTAATATGGCATTAGTTGTTGAATGTGTCAATGTGTGCTATAAGCGAATTAATAAGAACCGCAAGGATATTGTAGCTCTTACAAAATGGATTGAAGAGATGCGTGTGGAGCTTAAGAAAAGAGTACTTATTAAGCAGGATAAAGAGACGAAAAATGCAAATATATATACATATATGCATGACTTATTAGGTGCTGAGCTTATGGAGGTATTTGATGAAAATAGCGATTGATGCAGTAACTGCAAAGGGGCTTGATAAATATTCCATAGATAACGGAATGTCATCTTTAGTTTTAATGGAGAGGGCAGCTTTAGCTGTGGCAAGCCATGTAAAAACACTTGCAGAAGCTACGCAATCTGCTATAATAGCTGTTTGTGGAACAGGTAATAATGGTGCTGACGGTATAGCGGCAGCAAGAATTCTTAAGGAGGCAGGTTTTGACTGTCATGTGCAGATAGTGGGCAGCGAAGACAATGCAACCGAGGAATTTCTGTTACAGAAAAGAATTGCTGAGCATATGGGTGTAAGGTTTATTAACACACCTAAGTATGATGAATATAATATAATTATTGATGCTGTATTTGGAATCGGCTTATCCAGAGAGGTGAGCGGAGTATATTGTGATGTGATTGAAGGAATTAATACTTCAAGGAGAAAGGTAGTTGCAGTTGATATATCATCGGGGATTAATGCTTCGACAGGTCATATATCAGGCTGTGCAGTTAAGGCAGATTATACAATTACCTTTGGATATGCCAAGGTTGGACAGCTCTTATTTCCGGGAAAGGAGTATTCAGGAAAGCTTATAGTGGAGAATGTAGGATTTCTTAATGATTATTCCGGGCTAAATAAGGGTGCAAGCTATCTTGAGGAATATAAGCATCTGATACCGGTAAGAAAGCAAAGAACCAATAAGGGAGACTACGGAAAGCCTTTGATTATAGCCGGCTCCAAGGATATGAGCGGTGCAGCTTTTATGTCGGCAATGGCTGCATATAGGGCAGGAGCAGGTGTGGTAACAGTGCTTACCCATGAGAATATAGATAAGCAGTTAAAGTCCATGCTTCCGGAGGCTATAGTAAAAAGCTATTCAGATGAAAATGTGTGCCTAAGGGCAGCAGACAGTGTGGATAAGGCATCAATAATTGTTCTTGGTCCCGGAATATCAGTCTGTGAGACCTCAAGGCAGCTTGTAAAATCAGTTCTTGATAATGCTCAGGTTCCGGTAATTATTGATGCGGATGCACTTAATATTATTGCAGGGGATATCAGTTTGCTTAAACAGACTAAGGCAACACTTATTATAACTCCACATGTGGGAGAGATGATGCGTTTATCAAGAAAAAACAAGGACGAGATAGTTGCTGATATAACAGGAACAGCACTTGAATTTGCAAAGGAGCATAATGTCATATGCGTTTTAAAGGATGCAGTATCGGCGGTTGCGGCACCTGACGGGGCATTATTTATAGCTACAAAGGGTAATCCCGGCATGGCAAAGGCAGGCTCGGGAGATGTACTTACAGGAATATTGGCAGCGGCATTAAGCCGTGATGATTATAATAACATAACAGGCATATTTAAAAAGGTATGTCTGGGAGTTCATTTACATGGGGCGGCAGGAGATGTGGCAAGAGACAGGCTTGGCGAGAATGCCATGCTTGCAAGAGACATAATTGATGCCCTTCCGGATGTAATGAATATTTGATTAAAAGAGGTATCTGGTTATGGAAGATTTAAGAAAATATTACAGAGCGTATGCTGAGATAGATTTAGAGGCAATAAGAAGGAATGCAATATCTGCAAAGGATTGTGCAGGAACAAAGACAGAGCTTATTGCTGTAGTTAAGACTGATGCATACGGACATGGTGCAGTGCCTGTAGCAAAAGCTGTATATGATTATGTAGCCGGATATGCCGTTGCAACTATTGATGAGGCACTGGAGCTTAGAGAGGCAGGAATAGATAAGACAATAATAAGTCTTGGATATATTTCGCCATATGACTACGAGCTACTAATAACAAATGATATTATTGCACCTATATATGATTATGAGCAGGCAAAACAGTTATCTGATATGGCTGTTAAGCTTAATAAGGATGCACTTTGTCATATTAAGGTTGATACAGGAATGAATCGTATAGGAATTGATGCAAAGTCAGAGGTTGGAATTAAGGCAGGCTGTGATGTTATTTCGCAGATTGTTAAGCTTCCGATGCTTAATGTGGATGGTATTTTTACCCATTTTGCTACCTCGGATGAGGCAGATAAGACTTTGGCAGTCAAGCAGTATGAGCTTTTTATCAAGCTTATTGATAAGCTTAATGATATGGGCATTAGCTTTAAGCATAAGCATTGCTCTAATTCTGCTGCGATTATTGATTTACCACAGTTTAATATGGACTGGGTACGTCAGGGAATAGCATTATATGGTCTGTACCCATCGGATGAGGTTAATAAAAGGCGAACTATGCTTTTTCCAGCCTTATCCTTAAAGAGCCATATAGTACATATAAAGGATGTGGAGCCGGACTGGGGAATCAGCTACGGACAGACCTTTGTAGCTAAGGAAAAAATGAGAGTTGCGACTGTATCTATTGGCTATGGTGACGGATATCCACGTATGCTTTCAAATAAGGGATATGTGCTTATTCGTGGAAAAAAGGCACCAATCCTTGGTCGTGTTTGCATGGACCAGTTTATGGTGGATGTAACTCATATTGAGGATGCAGCCATGGAGGATATAGTAACGCTTGTAGGAAGGGATGGCACAGAGTGTATTACCATAGAGGAATTATCACAGCTGTGTGGACGTTTTAACTATGAGTTTATCTGCGATATCAATAAAAGAGTAACAAGAATTTATAAAAATTTAAAATAATATGAATACACACCCGCAAAAGCTGGAAATACTTAGTTTGTAACAAAGCAAATCGGAGTGTGAATATGATAATAAAACGTGGCGATATATTTTATGCAGATTTAAGACCTGTCATCGGTTCAGAACAGGGAGGAATAAGACCGGTACTTATAATTCAGAACGATACAGGAAACAGACACAGCCCAACAGTAATCTGTGCAGCAATCACAAGTCAGATGCACAAGTCAAAGCTTCCAACTCATGTAGAGATTGATTCTAATAAGTATGATATTATTAAGGATTCGGTAATACTATTAGAGCAATTAAGAACCATTGATAAGAAGAGATTGAAGGATAAGGTATGTCATCTGGATAGTGAGATAATAAATAAGGTTAACAAGGCACTTTTAATTAGTTTGGAGTTGGATACATAGTGGGAGTGCCGGGCATTTATGTAGTGCGTCAAAAACTCATGCTGCAGGCAGCATGAAAAATAGAAATAATAAGCCCGTCAGGGAAATGCGAGCACTTACCTGACGGGCTTATTATTTCTATTTTCCACATCCTTTGGATGTGGTTTTTTGACGGTGGAGACAATGAAATACTGACAAATACAGGGTAATTTGCCACTTACTGAAAAAAACAGTTGAAATATGTTGAAAGATATATTAGAATATTTAAAGATAATTCCAAGGAGGTACACCTAGATGGTAGTAGCAGGCGATTTTAAGAATGGCTTAACAATTGAGATGGATAACAATATTTACCAGATTATTGAATTCCAGCATGTAAAGCCAGGTAAAGGCGCAGCATTTGTTAGAACAAAATTAAAGAATATCAAGAGTGGTGGTGTAATTGAGAAG